>NZ_JBEUPA010000028.1:0-70471 GCF_040492065.1 Actinomadura sp. NPDC000929
CCGGGCTGCCCGCCCGTCCCGCCGGGGTGCTCGCCCGCGGCGCCGGGGTGGCCGCCGGTCTCGCCGGGCTGCCCGCCCGTCCCGCCGGCCTGGCCGCCCTCGCGGTCGATGTACCGGCCGGCCTGGTCCTGGACCCGGTCGACCTTGTCGGCGTGCTTGCCGCCCGTCCGCTGGTCGAACGCGTCCCCTGCCTTCTCGACGCCCTGCTTGGCCTTGTCGGCGTGCTGCCCGAGCATCTGCTTGACCTTGTCGACGATCGACATCGAATCCCCCCGGATCCCTCGGCTCGTTCGGCACCGCGGGCGCGGCGCGGCACCCGTTCATTCCGGCCATACCCGTTCTGTTGCCACAATCAATCCCGTGACCTCACCCAATGCCCCGCATGTGATCGCGGTCGTCGGCGCCACGGCGGCCGGCAAGTCCGACCTGGCCGTCGAGCTGGCCCTCCGGCTGGACGGGGAGGCGGTCAACGCCGACTCGATGCAGCTGTACCGCGGCATGGACATCGGCACCGCGAAGCTGTCCGCGGCCGAGATGCGCGGGGTCCCGCACCACCTGCTGGACGTCTGGGACGTCACGGCCACCGCGAGCGTCGCCGAGTACCAGCGGCTCAGCGCCGACGCCATCGCGCGGATCCGGGGCCGGGGGCGGCTGCCCGTGCTGGTCGGCGGTTCCGGGCTGTACGTGCGCGCCGCCCTCGACCGGATGGAGTTCCCGGGGACGGACCCGGCCGTGCGGGGCCGCCTGGAGGAGGAGCTGGCGCGGGTCGGGCCCGGTCCGCTGCACGAGCGGCTGCGCGGCCTGGACCCCGCGGCCGCGGAGGCGATCCTGCCGAGCAACGGCCGCCGGATCGTGCGGGCGCTGGAGGTCGTCGAGATCTCCGGCCGCCCGTTCACCGCGACCCTGCCCGAGCACCGGTACCGCTACGACGACGTCGTGCAGATCGGGCTGAGCGTGCCCCGTGACGAGCTGGACGAGCGCATCGCCCTGCGGGTGGAGCGGATGTGGGAGGCGGGCCTGGTCGACGAGGTCCGGGAGCTGGAGAAGCGGGGGCTGCGGGACGGTCTGACCGCCGGGCGCGCCCTCGGATACGCGCAGGTGCTGCGGTTCCTGGCGGGGGAGTGGACGGAGGAGCAGGCCAGGGAGGACACCGTCCGGACGACGCGGCGTTTCGCCCGCCGCCAGGAGTCGTGGTTCCGCCGCGACCCGCGCGTGCTGTGGCTGGCCTACGACGCCCCCGACCTGGCCGATCGTGCCGAGGCCCTGGTGAGGCAGGGGCGGCCGGAGCCCATATGATCGGGGGCATGCGGTTCGTCAAGGGGCATGGCACCGAGAACGACTTCGTGATCCTCCCCGATCCGGACGGCGTCCTGGACCTCACCCCGGAGGCCGTCGCGCGGCTGTGCGACCGGCGGGCGGGGATCGGCGCGGACGGCGTCCTGCGCGCGGTCCGGACGAAGGCCGCCGACGTCGACGCCGACGCCGAGTGGTTCATGGACTACCGCAACGCCGACGGCAGCATCGCCGAGATGTGCGGCAACGGGGTGCGCGTCTTCGCCCGCTACCTGGTCGACGCGGGCCTGGCCCCGCCCGGGGAGTGGGACCTGGCCACCCGCGCGGGCCTGCGCCGCGTGACGCTCGGCCCGTCCGGGGACGTCACCGTGGAGATGGGCCGGCCGGAGCTCCTCGGCCCGGGCGAGGCGAGCCTGGCGGGCGCGAGCTTCGCGGGCGAGCGGGTCAGCGTCGGCAACCCGCATCTGGCGTGCCGCGTCACCGGGCCCGTCGCCGCACTCGACCTGTCGCGCGCCCCCGACTTCGACCCGGCGGTCTTCCCCGCGGGGGTGAACGTCGAGTTCTTCCGCGGCGTGGGGGAGCGGCACGTCGAGATGCGGGTGTACGAGCGCGGCTCGGGCGAGACCCGCTCGTGCGGCACCGGGACCGTCGCGGTGGCCGCGGCGGCGGCCGGAGGCGTCGCCGACGGCGCCGAATGGACCGTGGACGTCCCCGGCGGGCGGGTGACCGTCGTCCTGGACGGCGAGACCAGCTACCTGAGCGGCCCGGCCGTCCTGGTCGCCGAGGGCGAGACGCGGCCCGGCTGGATCTAGCGGGCGACCGTCTCACCTGGGTGTGCGCCGGTCCCGGAGCGGTCCCGGCACAGACGGGACAACTGTCCCTCTCCGGCGGGACCTTCCGCCGCATAACTTCTCTCTTGCACACCCTCTGGTGAATGGCCCGTATGGACCGGGATGGGAGCCCCGGGCCCGTACGGAGCCTGAGGGCCGGTGGCGACCTTCTTGGCGGGGGGCGGTCACCGGCCCTCCCACCCGGAGGGGGCGCCTCAGGGGGAGACGCCGTTGACCGGCAGTCTGGCGCGGACCAGGGTTCCGCCCTTGGGGCCGGGCCCCACCGTGCAGGATCCGCCCAGCTCGGCCGCGCGCTCGCGCATGGAGGACATGCCGATGCCGGAACGCACCTGGTCGGGCAGTCCCACACCGTCGTCGTCGACGGTGACGTGCAGATCGCCGTTCAGATGCAGGCGCACCTCGGCGCAGCCCGCTCCGGCGTGGCGATGGACGTTCGTCAGCGCCTCCTGGACGATCCGGTACGCGGCGACCTCGGCGGCGGCCGGCAGGCCCTTCAGGTCGCCCTCGACGCGCACGTCCACCCGCGGGCCGTCTCCGGCGGCGACGACCCCGCCGAGCGCCTGGATCGCGCCCTCCAGCCCGAGATCGTCCAGGGCGGGCGGCCGCAGGCCGTACACGAGCTCCCTGATGTCGCCGATCGTGCGCCCCATGGTGGCGCGCAGCTCCTCCAGCAAGCCGTCGACCGCCTCGGGGTCGGTCCTGAGCGTGATGCGCGCGGCGTCCACCGTCATGGCGAGGCTGGCCAGCGTCGGCCCGAGCCCGTCGTGCAGGTCGCGGCGCAGCCGCCGCCGCTCCTCCTCCCGCGTGCGCAGGATGTGCTCCCGGGACCGCTGGACGTCCGCGGAGAGCCGCGCCGCGTTCGCCAGCTCGGCGAGGTTGCGGGCGAGGACGTTCGACAGGCGCGCGTCCGGGGTGCGGGTGACGCCGAACAGCAGGCGCCCCACCGGCTCGCCGTGCCACACCAGCGGGATGAGCTGCGGGCGGTCGCCGAGCACGCCGTCCTCCGCCGAGACCGTCCGGCCGTCGCGGTCCAGCACCTCGATCGTGACGCCGGTCGCGTGCAGGGCCGAACGCGCCACCTCGGCGGCGACGGCCAGCGCGGCGCCCGGGTTCGCGGCGGTCTGCAGCCGCCGGTTCAGCCGGTCGGCGATCCGGTACGGGTCGCGCTCGCCGTGGATGAACGCGTCCACCATGCGCTGCAGGCGCCGCCGGACGGGTTCGAAGACCGCGCCGGCGACGATCGCCCCGGCGAGCCCGGCGAGGGTGCCGCGGCCGTGGGCCAGCAGGCTCGCGGTGCCGACGAGCGCGAAGTACACGCCGGTGATGACGACGACGAGGCCCGCGTACACCAGCGTCCGGCTGACCACGAGGTCGATGTCGTACAGCCGGTAGCGGGTGATCGCGATCGCGATGCAGATGGGGACGGCGACGATGGTGAGGTCGCGCAGCGGGTCGCCGATCGGGCCGTTCTCGCCGACGAAGATGATCGCCTCGGCGAGGATGCCCGGGTAGACCACCCAGGCGATCTGCCGCCGCACGTCCGGCGGCGCCTGCACGAACCGCACGGCCACCGAGAACAGGCCCGCCGCCAGGGCGGTGACGATGACCGCGCTGATCGGGAGCGGGATCTCCTCGAACGGGTACACCGAGACGCCGTTGTGCCAGCGGCGCACGCCCGGGTCGACCGTCAGGTGCGCGCAGACGACGACCGGGACGAGGCAGGCGAGGGCGAGGGCGGGCCGGAACCACCGCGACACCAGCCGCCCGTCCGGGAAGATCAGCGGCAGCACGAGGGTCAGGGCGTAGGTGTCAACGGCCCACAGCCAGACGGCGAGCCACTGGACGAACCCGGCCCCGGGCGCGCGGTGGAGTTCGAGCCAGGGACCGAGGTTGAGGGAGAGCACGTACAGCGAGGCGCTGAAACCCGCGCCGACCATGAGCCAGGCGACCGTCAGGCCGGGCCTGTGCCGCAGCAGGACGGCGCCCACGGGCGTCCAGGCCAGGGCGACCAGGATCTCGGGATGCCACCACACCATCCGCAGTTCGGACGGAACGCGGGCGCCGATGATCAAAGATGCGGCGACGGACGCGACCGCGGTCAGCGCGAGGAGGGCGCCCACGCGCCCCGCCGCGCGGTCGTGCTCTTCCGTCTCCATGCACACTCCCCGCCCGAAAGTAATGGAATGTTAAAACGCGCAGCTCCCTGTCCCGCAGGCTTGAGCGCGTCCGCCTCAGGACACCGCCGGACCGGTCGGGCGGAGAGCGTTCCGGTCGCGATGCATGCGGGCGTGCCGTGATGGTAGCTGGGGAAACGCCCGATATGAACGGAAGGTGCAGGTCAGCGGCCAGTCGTGGCCGCGTACCGGGCTTCCGGGCGTGTCGGCGTGCGGGGAGGGGGCGGGCGCGCGTGCGGGGAGGGACGGGTCAGGACGCCGGAGTCAGCATGCTCTCGCGCGTCAGGGCCCTCACGCCACGCCTCATGTCCTCGGCGGTGAAGTCGTCGAGGAGCAGGCGCTGGATCAGGAAGCCGGGGAAGAGCGCGAACAGCGTCTTGCCGGCGGCCACGGCGTCGGTGTCGGCGGGGAGCAGGCCGGCGCCGACCAGCCGGCGGATGTAGCGGGTCCAGGTGTCGCGCAGCCCGGCCACGTTGTCGGCGACGTACGCGGCGATCTCCGGATCGTGCGTGGCGAGCGCCCAGGCCTGGGGCGCGAGCCGGAGCGGGCCGTCCTCGCCGGACAGGGCGACGACCCGGGAGGCGAACCGCTCGGCCATCTCGTCGATGGGGAGCAGCGGGTCGCTGTCGGCGAGCACGGTGAAGAACGTGCGCAGGTCGCCGATCACGGTGGCGATGTTCGCCTCGATGATCTCGTTCTTGCTCTTGAAGTACCGGTAGACGGCGCCGGCGGAGAGCCCGGCCTCGGCGAAGACGTCCTGCATGGACGTCGCGTGGATGCCCTTGCGGATGAAGCAGGTCCGCGCCGCTTCCAGGATCTGGTGGCGGCGGCGCTCCAGGTGCTCCTCGCTGACTCTCGGCATGGCACCAATCTAAAACGAACGTTCGTTTCTTGACAAGTTCCGGAGGGGGTGCCAGGCTCCGCGCCAAAGAGAACGGACATTCGTTTTTTGGAGGAGATCGTGCGGACTTCCCCCGCCGCGCGCGCCGTCGGCGTGGCCGCCGGCGCGGCGCTGCTGCAGCTCGTCATGGTCGTGGCCTTCTCGTGGCCCGCCGCGCGGACGGCGCCGCGTGACGTCCCGGTCGTCGTGACCGGTCCGCGGGCCGCCGAGGCCGCCGACCTGCTCGACCGCGCGCGGCCGGGCGCCTTCGACGTCCGGACCGCTCCGGACGAGGCCGCCGCCCGTGCGGCGATCGCGGATCGCGAGGCCTACGGCGCGGTCGTCACGGCGCCGTCCGGCCCGAAGGTGCTCACCGCCTCCGCCGCCTCGCCGCTGGTCGCCCAGCAGCTCGGCGCGATGGCGACGCGGCTCAGTCCCGGGGGCGCCCCGGTGTCCCCGCCCGTCCAGGACGTGGTCGCCGCGGACTCCGACGACCCCCGCGGGGCGGGTTTCGGCGCTCTCGCGCTACCGCTGGTCATGTCCGGGCTCGCGGCCGCGGTGCTGCTGACGTTCGCCATCCCGTCCCTCGCCTGGCGCACCGCCGGCACGGCGATCTTCGCCGTGCTGGGCGGGTTGGACGTCGCCTGGATCGCGCAAGGCTGGCTGTCGCTGCTTCCCGGCTCCTACGTCACGCTCGCCGGAGTCATGGCGCTGACCGTCCTCGCCGTGACCGGAACCGTGGTCGGCTTGGCCGCCGCCATCGGCCGCGCCGGCTTCGGACTCGGCGCGCTGACGCTGCTGCTGCTCGGCAATCCTCTGTCGGCGGCCACCTCGGCGCCCGAGCTGCTGCCGCAGCCGTGGGGCGCGATCGGCCAGTACCTGCCGCCGGGTGCGTCGGCCACCCTCCTTCGGTCGGCGGCGTTCTTCGACGGCGCCGGAGGCGCCCGCCCGCTCGCCGTCCTGGCGGCCTGGGCCACTGCCGGTCTCGGGCTCGTGGTCTTCGGCGGTCTGCGGAGGCGTTCGGCCGGCGAGGCCGAGCGCGGCCGCGAACCGGCGCTCGCGTGACCCTCAAGGCCGTGACTCTTGGCGAATCCTGTACGCGTTCCGTGGTCAATCAATAGCATTCGGTGACTCCTGGGTGGTGTGCGGAGGGGCGGACGGTGGCGACGTTCATGGTGCGGCGGGTGGCGAACCACGCGGCGCTGGCCGTGCTCGCCGCCAGCCTCGGCTACCTGCTCGCCGCCGCGGCGCTCGATCCGCGGGCAGGGCTCGAAGACCGCGCGCCCCGTCCGCCGCAGGCCGTCATCGAGGCGCGGCTAGTTGCGCTGAACCTCGATGACCGGACGCCTTTGGCGGAGCGGTACCTCACCTGGGCCAGGGGCGTGGCGCAGGGCGATTTCGGCCGGACGTGGGACGGTGAGCCGGTCGAAGGCGAGTTGTGGCGCAGGCTCGGAGTGAGCTTTCGCCTGGTCGCTCCGGGGGCCGTCCTGGGAGGCGCCTTGGGCGTCGCCCTTGGCGCCTACGCCGCCGCCCGGCACGGCCGGGCGGCCGACAGGCTGGTCTCCGGCGGCTCTTATCTGCTGCTGGCCGTCCCCGTGTTCGTCCTCGCGCCGCTTTTACAGATCATGGCCGGTGAGGCCAACGACGCCCTGGGGATGCGGGTGTTCGTCTGGCTGGGGGAGTCCGCGCCGGGGCCGTCCGGGGGTCGGCTCTGGGATCTCGCGGACCGAGCGCGCCGGCTGATACTGCCCACGGCCACGATCGCGCTCTGCCAGATCGCTCTCTACGCCCGCTACCAGCGCGGCCTGATGCTGGACGTGCTGCACGCCGACCACGTGCGCGCCGCGAGGGCCAGGGGTCTCCGGCGGCGCGGCGCGCTGCTGCGGCACGGGCTCCGGACCGCGATCGTCCCGATGACCGCCTACTTCGCCTACACGTCCGGACTGGTTCTCCTCGGCGGGGTGTTCACCGAGACGGCCTTCGGGCGGCACGGGCTGGGGGAGTGGCTCGTCGACTCCATCTCCCGGGGCGACGTGAACGCCGTCGCCGCCATCGAGTGCCTCGCCGCCTGCGCCGTCCTCCTGGCCGCTCTCACGTCCGACGTCCTGGCCGCGGCGCTGGACCCCCGCGTCCGCGCGGGAGCCGCGCCATGACCGCCGGTCGTCGCACGGTGGCGGGGGCGGTCCTGCTCGTGCTGTTGTTCCTCCTGGCCTTCGCCGGGCCGCTCGTCTCGCCGTGGGGATGGGACGAGACGGACTTCACCGCGTTCCGGCAGGGGCCGTCCGGCGGCCACTGGCTCGGCACGACCCAGAGCGGACGCGACGTCTTCGCCTTCACCCTGCGCGGCGCGCAGAACTCGCTGCTGGTCGGCCTGAGCGCCGCCCTGCTGTCGACGGGGCTCGCCGCCGTCGTCGGGACCGCGGCCGGTTTCCTCGGCGGCGGGGCCGACCGGGTGCTGATGTGGGGCGTCGATCTGCTGCTGGTGCTCCCGTCCTTCCTGGTCGTGACCGTCCTGGCGTCCCGGATCGCCGGAGGGTGGCCGGTGCTCGCGGCGCTGCTGGCCGCGTTCATGTGGATGGTCACCGCCCGCGCGGTCCGGGCCGCGACGCTCTCCCTGCGGAACCGCGACCACGTGCTGGCCGCGCGGTTCCTCGGCGTCGGCACGCCGCGGCTGGTCGCGCGGCATGTGGCGCCCGGGCTGGCGTCACTGCTGGCCGTGGACGCGAGCCTGAACGTGAGCGTCGCGGTCGTCGCCGAGAGCGGGCTGTCCTACCTCGGGTTCGGGACGCGCCCGCCGGACGTCTCGCTCGGCACGGTCATCGCCGACGGCCGGGGCGGGGCGACCGCGCATCCATGGGCGTTCGGGTTCGCCGCCGGGCTGCTCGTCTCGATCGTCGTCGCGGTGAACCTGATCGGCGACGGGCTGCGGGACGCTCTCGACCCGGAGGCCGGGCGTTGACGGTCCTGCGGGTCGCCGACCTGGCGGTCGGTCACGCGACGGGTGCGCACGTCCTGCGCGGTGTGAGCTTCTCGGTCGAGGCCGGGGAGGCGCTCGGGCTCGTCGGCGAATCGGGAGCCGGCAAGACCTCGCTCGCGCTCGCTCTCATGGGGCTGCTCCCGGAGGGAGCGCGCGTGACGGGCTCTGTGCGTCTGCGCGGCCAGGAACTGCTGGGACGGACCGACGCGGAACTCTCGCGGGTGCGCGGCAAGGACCTGGCGATGGTCTTCCAGGATCCGTCGTCGGCGCTCTCGCCCGTCCACAGGGTGGGAGACCAGATCGTCGAGGCCGTTCGTATCCACTCGGCGGTGAGCCGCTCGGCGGCCCGCGCCCGCGCTCTGGACCTGCTCGAACTGGTCGGCATGCCGGAGGCGGCGCGGCGGGCCCGCTGCTACCCGCATGAGCTGTCCGGCGGGATGCGGCAGCGGGTGATGATCGCCATGGCCGTCGCCCACGACCCGGTCGCGATCCTCGCCGACGAGCCCGCCTCGGCCCTCGACATGACGGTCCAGGCGCGGGTGCTGGACGTCCTGCGGGTCGCCCGGGAGGCGAGCGGGGCCGCGGTCGTGCTGATCAGCCACGATCTGGGCGCCGTCGCCGGATTCGCGGACCGCGTGATGGTGCTGCACGAGGGCCGGGTGGTGGAGACGGGCACGGCGGAGCATGTTCTCTGTAGGCCCCAGACGCCCTTCGCGAGCCGCCTGGTGCGCCCATGGACGCGAGCGGGAGATGCGCCGGTTCCGCGTGCTCGGCCTGAGCGTCCGGTGGTTCTTCAGGTGGACGGCCTGGTCCGCCGGTATCCCTTATCTAGAGGGGCGCTGCTGCGGCGGCGGGCCGGAGAGGTGCGGGCCGTGGACGGCGCGAGCTTCGACGTCCGTGAGCGGGAAACGCTTGCGCTGGTGGGGGAGTCAGGGTCCGGTAAGACCACGACGCTGATGGAGATTCTGCGGTTGTCCCGTCCTCAGGACGGGCGCGTCAGGGTCTTGGGCCAAGACACGGCCGCCTTGCGCGCCGTCCACCGCAAGGCTCTGCGTAGGGACGTCCAGGTCGTGTTCCAGGACCCGTACGCCTCGCTGAACCCGCGTATGCGGGTCGCCGACATCATCGCCGAACCGCTCCTCGCGCATCGCACGCCGATCGGTGGTCGCGTCGAGGAGCTTCTCGCGACGGTGGGCTTGGAACCCGGCTATGCGCGGCGTTTCCCGCATGCGCTCTCGGGCGGGCAAAGGCAGCGTGTAGCCCTGGCCAGAGCCCTCGCCTTGGAGCCCCGTCTTCTCCTCTTGGACGAGCCTGTGTCCGCACTGGACACCGCCGTGCAGGCGAGCGTCATGAACGTGCTGGCAGGGCTTCGGGCGCGGCTCGGCATGGCGTGCCTGTTCGTCACCCACGACCTCCCCCTGGTGCGGGGCTTCGCCGACCGGGTCGCCGTGATGCACAGGGGCCGCGTCGTTGAGATCGGGCCGGTCGCCGACATGTACGGGGCTCCCGCTCATCCCTATACACGGGCGCTGCTGGACGCGGTCCCTTCTTCCCGCCCAGATCGAGCTCGCCGCTTCCTTCTTGACGGTGACCCGTCCGACCCTGCGGCCGGGCCCGCAGGGTGCCGGTTCCGTGCTCGCTGCCCGCACTACGCCACGCTCACCCTCGACGACAGACGCCTATGCGAACACCACGATCCGATGCCGCTCGCCATGGCGGCGGACCGCTCCGTCGCCTGCCACCATCCGCTCGTCTCGGCGGAGTCCGAACGATGAGACAGGTCGTCGCCGCCGTCCTACTTGGAATAGCGCTCATCACCGGCAACGGGTGCCGTGCCCCGGAGACAGCGACGTCCAACGCGTCCGGGGCGCTCCCGGCGGCGGATGTGAACCCGACTCCGCGCGACCGCGTCGCCAAGGGCGGAACGCTTCGCTGGCCGCTCCCCGAGTTCCCGTCCCAGTGGAACACCAACCACATCAACGGCGCCAAGGGCGCGGTGGAGCACGTCATTCAGGGCGTTCTGCCGTATCTGATGCGTGCAGACGAGAAGGTCGTCCCGCACCCCGTTCCGGAGTACCTGGAGTCGGCCACGTTGAAGCGGACCCGGCACGGCCAGACCGTGACCTACCGGCTCAACCCGCGTGCCAGATGGTCGGACGGACGGCCCATCGGTTTCGCCGATTTCCTGGCGCAGACCCATGCGCTGTCTGGTCGTGACCCGCGCTACGAGGTCTCGACCGTCACCGGGTACCGGCAGATCGAGCGAGTCGAACGCGGTGCCGACGAGCACGTGGTCAAGGTGATGTTCGCCCACACCTACGCGGACTGGCGCAGCCTGTTCAGCCCCCTGTACCCGGCCACCGCCTACGCCAGCCCAAGCGCGTTCAACACAGGGTGGATGGGCCGCGTACCTGTCACGGCCGGACCGTTCAGACTCCAGCAGATCGACCGGACTGCCAAGACGCTGACCCTGGTGCGGAACCCGGCATGGTGGGGTGCGCCGGCAAAGCTCGACCGGATCGTCTTTCGCGCCATGGACACCAGCGCGATGCCCGGCGCGTTCGCCAACGGTGAGATCGACCTGATGGACATCGGTCTCGACGCGGACGCGTTGCAGCGTGTCCAGGGCGTCCCCGGCGCCGCCGTCCGCAGGGCGGGCGGGCCGGACTGGCGGAACTTCACCTTCAACGCGGCCGGCCCCATCCTGTCCGACGCCCGGGTGCGCCGGGCGGTCATGCTCGGCATCGACCGGCAGGTCATCGCACGATCCGACCTGTCAGGCCTCGGCGTACCGGTCCAGACGCTCGGGAACCACTTCTACGTCAACACTCAAACCGGCTACCTGGACAACTCCAGCGGGCTGGGGGCCTACGATCCCGCTCGGGCCAGACGCCTCCTAGACGAGGCAGGCTGGAGACCCCGGGGCAAGTACCGCGCCAAGGCGGGACGCAGGCTCGCGCTGCGGTTCGTGGTTCCGTCCGGGGTCCCCATCAGCAGGCGGGAAGGAGAACTGACGCGTGCGCTGCTCGAACGCATAGGCGTCCGAGTGGACATCCAGGTCGTCCCCGCAGACGACGTCTTCGAGCGCTACGTCACGCCCGGGAACATGGACATCGTCCCGTTCTCGTGGCTCGGCACCCCGTTCCCCGTCTCGCAGATGAAAGCCGTGTTCGCACGACCGCGCGGACGTAACGTCCAGCAGAACTACTCGCGGATCGGCAGCGCCGCCATCGACGCGGCGATGGACCAGGCCGTCGCGGAGATCGCCCCCGAGAGGGCCCGCGCTCTGGTGAACAGGACCGACCGGCTCATCTGGCGCCAGGCGTCGGTGTTGCCGCTGTACCAGCGCCCCCAGCTCGTCGCGGTGCGCGCGGACCTCGCCAACGTGGGGGCCGGCGGTTTCCGGAGGCCCGTCTATCAGGACATCGGCTTCACCGGCCGGTGAAGCTCACGGGAAGGCGAGCCGGACGCCCTTGCGGTCGCTGGCGAAGCGGGCGTTCCACACGTACAGGCGCAGGTCGTCGGCGGAGAGGTCCTCCTTGACCGGGAGGTCGGACGCGACGCGGACCACGTAGGAGGCGCCCGCCGGGATCATCGTGTCGCCGCCGTCCTCGACGGGCGCCTTCGATCCGCCGATCCGCGCGGTGACCGTGCTGTGGTTGGGGAGGGTGCACATGTCGTCCGGGATGCCCGCCTGCGGCATGCACCGCTCCTGCGCCGACGACGGGACCTGCGACTTCGGCATGAACAGGTCGGCGGGGAAGTCCAGCAGGACGGGGCGCCGCCCGCTGTTGGTGAGGACGTAGTCGGCGTAGGCGTAGGTCGTGCCGGACGGCGGGGCCTGCGTGGCGCCGATCGGCTGCCGGGACGTCCCCGCCATGACGGCGGCGAGGCTGTAGCCGTAGCCCTCCGGGGTCGTGAAACCGACCGGCGGGCCGGCCTTCGGGGCGGGCACGGACGTGACCGCCGCGTCGTCGCCCTGGCCGGCGAGGCTCGGCGGCGGGGACGCCGTGCCGTCGCCCGTGCCGGGCCGCAGGAGCACGATCGCTCCGGCCACCGCGGCGATCCCGACGGCGCCGGTCAGTGCGCCGGCGAGTCCGAGCCTTCCCGCGTGGCTCTTCTTCCTGCGGCGGTGCGAGCGGTACGGCTGGCGGCTGTCGGACATGGTCGTCGCTGCTCCCTCGGCCCTCTCCGGCTCGGTCGGCGTGTCCTGCCCACGGCGGGCAGGCCACCATACCTGACGGCCGGATCGGCGGCGGTCCCGGTCTGAGGGCTACGAACCGCGCGCGATAAGGGCATCGCGGCCGAGTCCTCGCAGGGAGGCGTCCAGCACCTGCGCGGTGTGCGCGACCGCGATGGCGGCCCCGCGCCAGCGCAGCGCCGTGGCGATCTGCATCGAGCAGCCGGGGTTGGCGGCGACCAGTAGTTCGGCTCCGGTGGCGTCCACGTTCACCGCCTTGCGGTCGCCGAGCTCTCCGGCGGCCTCCGGCTGGAACAGGTTATAGGTCCCGGCCGATCCGCAGCAGACGTCCGGTTCGGCGATCTCGCGGACGGTCAGCCGGGGGATGGCGGACAGCAGCTCGCGGGGCTGGCTCCGGACGCCCTGCGCGTGGGCGAGGTGGCAGGCGTCGTGGTAGGCGACCGTGACCGGAAGCGGCCGCCGCTCGGCCCGCGGCCCGAGCTCCACCAGGTACTCGGCCAGGTCCCGCGTCCTGGCCGAGAGCGCCTCAGCCCGCCCGGACCATTCCGGATCGTCGGCCAGCAGCGCCCGGTACTCCTTCATCGCGGACCCGCAGCCCGCGGAGTTCACCACGATCACGTCGACGGCCTCGAAGGTCTCGACCGTCCGGCGGGCGAAGGCGCGGGCCTCGTCCTCCCGTCCCGAGTGCAGGGACAGCGCGCCGCAGCATCCCTGGTTCCTGGGGATGACGACGTCGCAGCCCTCCATCGCCAGCACGCGGGCCGTGGCGGCGTTGACGCCCGGGAAGAACTCGCCCTGGACGCACCCGGTGAGCATCCCGACCGTGGCGCGGCGCTCCCCGCGCGCGGCGACCCGCTCGGGGAGCCTCGGCGCCTTGCCGAGGGGCGGCGCGAGCCGCTCCATCGCCGCCAGGGACGGTGAAACGCGTTCCAGGAGGCCACTGCGCCGCACGAGTCGTTCCAGCCCCGATTTCTGGTAGGCGCGCAGGGGCCCGCGCAGGGCTCGGAGCCTCCGCCTGTACGGGAACAGCTGGAAGACCATCTCCCGTAGGGCGCGTTCCTTCAGCGAACGGGGGTGTTCGCGTTCGACGTCGGCGCGGGTCATCTCGATGAGCCTGTCGTACTGCACGCCGGACGGGCAGGACGTCACGCACGCCATGCATCCGAGGCAGCGGTCGAAGTGCTCGACCATCGGCCCGCTGAGCGGTTCGCCGTCCGCGTGCTGCTGCATCAGATGGATGCGGCCCCGGGGAGAGTCCATCTCCTCGCCCCACAGCACATAGGTGGGGCATGTCGGAAGGCAGAAACCGCAGTGCACGCAGTCGTTGAGCAGGTCCGGGAGGTCGTCCTGGGCGCTCATCACATCCCTCCTACGAAACGGCCCGGGGACAGACGGTGATCCGGGTCGAACTGGTCCTTCACCCGCCGCATCAGCGTCAGCGCCGGAACCGGCCCCCACAGGTCGATCTCGCCGCGCACCTCCTGCGGCGCGTAGCGGACGACGGCGTGACCGCGGTGCGTCTTCAGCACGTCCCTCAGACGGCCGAGGACATCGGCCACCTCGTTCGGGCCGAGGCCGGCGGAAAGCCCGACGTGACCGTGCCCGCCGGCGCTCCAGGTGGCGGCGGCGTCCGGGCCGAGCGTGCGGATGACGTCGCGGAGCGAGGGCGGCGGGGCGCCGATGTCGATGAGGGTGGTGCCCTCCGGGTAGAGGCCCCAGCCGTCCGGTGCGGTGCCGGAGATCTCGGCTTTCTCACCGAGGAGCTCCGCGGTCTGCCGAGAGCGCGCGGCGACGCCGTCGGGAACGCCCTCCAGGAAGACCGCGACCGTTCCCGGGCTGATGTACTCGACCGCGCTCGGGGCGACGGGGGAGTGCAGGACGGTCTGGACCGCGTCGTGCGCGTCCTCCGGCCCGTCGACGGCGCACGTCACGTACGCGGTCGCCTCGGGGATCGGATGCAGGCGGAACGTGGCGTCCACGATCAGGCCGAGCGTTCCGTAGGAACCGGCGAAGAGCCGCCCCAGGTCGTACCCGGCGACGTTCTTGACGACCTTGCCTCCGGAGCGCGCGACCTGGCCGTCCGCCCGGACGACCGTGAGCCCGATGACCAGGTTCCTGGGCGTCCCGTAGAGCGTGCGCAGGGGACCGGCGGCGCTCGTGGCGATCGTCCCGCCGACCGTCGAACCCGGTAGCGGGACGTCGAGCGCGAGCCTCTGCCCCCGTTCGGCCAGTTTCTCGGCGAAGTCCTCCATCGCGAGCCCGGCCTCCGCTTTGGCGACGAGGTCGCCTGCCGTGTGCTCGACGAGCCTGTTGAACCGATGGGTGTCGATGAGCAGGTCGCAGCGTTCCGGTGGCTCGCCCCAGTCCAACCGGGTCTCGGCCCCACGCGGGACGACGGCCAGGCCCTTCTCGGCGGCCACGCGCATGACGTCGGCGGCCTCAGTCAGGTTCTTCGGCGCCGCGACGAGCGCGGGCTCCACGCCGAGCACGCCTTCGGCGGCCTCACCGGGCCGAACGTCGCCGCAGACCTTCGCCAGGGCGTCCAGGGGCCGCATCAGAAGATGTCCGCCTTTCCCTCGAACGGGTGCGGGCCCTTGCGCTTGCCGGGCACCTCCCCGCACAGCCGCGGCGTGGGGAAGACCTTGCCCGGATTGCACAGCCCCGCCGGATCGAAGCCGCAGCGGACCATCTGCATCGTGTCCAGGTCGGCGTCGGTGAACATGCGCGGCATGTAGCGGGCCTTGTCCACGCCGACCCCGTGCTCGCCGGTGATGGAGCCGCCGTGCTCGATGCACAGGTCGAGGATCGCGCCCGAGACCTCCTCGGCGCGCTCCTCCGCGCCCGGCTCGGCGTCGTCGAACAGCACCAGCGGATGCAGGTTGCCGTCTCCCGCGTGGAACACGTTCGCGACCCGCACGCCCGACTTGGCGGACAGGGCGTCGATCCTGGCCAGGACGTCCGGGAGCACGGTCCGGGGGATGACGCCGTCCTGGACGAGGTAGGCGGGGCTGATCCGGCCCACGGCCGCGAACGCCGACTTGCGCCCCTTCCAGATCAGCGCCCGCTGCGCGTCGTCGGCGGCGATGCGGATCTCGAAGGCGCCCGCGTCCCGGCACATCCGCTCCACCTCGGTGAACTGGGCGGCGACCTCGGCCTCCGGGCCGTCCAGCTCCACGATCAGCACCGCGCCGGCGCCCGGCGGGTACTCGCAGCGGACCGCCGCCTCGGCCGCCTCGATCGCCAGCGCGTCCATCATCTCGATCGCCGCCGGGACGACGCCCGCGCCGATGATCGCCGACACCGCGGCGCCGCCCGCCTCGATCGAGCCGAACGCGGCCAGCAGCGTCTGCACGGTCTCGGGGACCCGCGTCAGCCGCACCGTGATCTTGGTGGCGATGCCGAGCGTGCCCTCCGCCCCGACGAACACGCCGAGCAGGTCGTAGCCGGGCCCGTCCGCCGCGAGCTCGACGAGCTCGCCGTCGGGCGTGACGACCTCGCAGGCCAGCACGTGGTGGGCGGTGAACCCGTACTTCAGGCAGTGCGCGCCGCCGGAGTTCTCGGCGACGTTGCCGCCCACCGAGCAGATCTGCTGGCTGGACGGGTCGGGCGCGAAGTAGTACCCGTGCGGGCGGACGGCCCGCGTCACGTCCAGGTTGATCACGCCCGGCTCCACCACGGCCCGCTGCCCGGGGATGTCGATCTCCAGGATCCGGTTCATCCGGGACGTGACGATCAGCACGCCGTCGGCGCGGGGGAGCGCCCCGCCCGACAGGCCCGTGCCCGACCCGCGCGCGACGTAGGGGACCCCGGCCGCCGCGCACTCCCGCACGATCGCGGCGATCTGCTCGGCGGTGTCGGGCAGCACGACGACGCCGGGCGTGCACCGGTGGTTGGTGAGGCCGTCGCACTCGTAGGTGCGCAGCCGCACCGGATCGCTGATCACCCGGCCGGGCCCGAGCAGCGCCTCCAGCCTGAGTCCGAGCGCCGTGAGCATGGTCTCCACTCTCTCCACGATCCCTCGCCCGCCGAGCGGTCGCAAGGCCCTGCGGGCCGTCCGGAACGCCTCTCCCGGACGGCCCGCGAACGCCGCCGGAGCCGGCCCCTACGGGAACTGCTGGTAGGCCGGCGTGGTGAGGAACTCGGAGTACTCGTCGGCCAGCGTGACCTCCTTGAAGAGCTCCACGGCCTGGTTGTAGCGGGGCTCGTTGTACGCCTGCCCCAGCTCCTCGCGGATCTTGCCCAGCTCCTCGTCCAGGAGCTGCTCCACCCACTCCTTGGTGATCTTCTGGCCCTCCGCGGTGGAGACGCCGTTGTAGATCCACTGCCACACCTGGGAGCGGGAGATCTCCGCGGTGGCCGCGTCCTCCATCAGGTTGTGGATCGCGACCGCGCCCGCTCCGTCCAGCCAGGTGGCCAGGTAGCGCAGCGCCACGTCGATGTTGTTGCGCAGGCCCGCCTCGGTGATCTCGCCGGGGGTGGCCTTGACGTTGAGCAGGTCGGCGGCGGAGACGTGCACGTCCTCGCGGAGCCGGTCGCGCTGGTTCGGCCTGTCCCCGAGGACGCCGTCGAACACCTCGCGGCAGACCGGGACGAGGTCGGGGTGGGCGACCCAGGAGCCGTCGAAGCCGTCGCCGGACTCGCGGGTCTTGTCGGCGCGGACCTTCTCCAGCGCGACCCGGTTGACCTCCTCGTCGCGGCGGGACGGGATGAACGCCGCCATGCCGCCGATCGCGTGCGCGCCCCGCTTGTGGCACGTCCGCACGAGCAGTTCGGTGTAGGCCCGCATGAACGGCGCGGTCATCGTGATCGCGTTGCGCTCGGGCAGCACGTAGTCGGTGCCCCGGTCCCGGAACTTCTTGATCACCGAGAAGAGGTAGTCCCAGCGGCCCGCGTTCAGGCCGGCCGAGTGGTCGCGCAGCTCGTAGAGGATCTCCTCCATCTCGAACGCGGCCGGGATCGTCTCGATCAGCACGGTCGCGCGGATGGTGCCGCGCGGGATCTCCAGGGCGTCCTGGGCGAGGTTGAACGCGTCGTTCCAGAGCCGCGCCTCGAGGTGGCTCTCCATCTTCGGCAGGTAGAAGTAGGGGCCCTTGCCCTTGTCGAGCTGCCTGCGGGCGCTGTGGAAGAAGTAGAGGCCGAAGTCGAACAGCGACCCGGACATGGGCTCGCCGTCGACGAGCAGGTGCTTCTCCTCCATGTGCCAGCCGCGCGGCCGGACGACGATCGTCGCGAGCTCCCCGTCGTCCTTCAGCGCGTAGGACTTGCCGCTCCTGGCGTCGGTGAAGTCGATGGTGCGGTCGAGGGCGTCCCGCAGGTTGAGCTGCCCCTCGACCATGTTGTTCCACAGCGGGGTGTTGGCGTCCTCGAAGTCGGCCAGCCACACCTTGGCGCCCGAGTTCAGCGCGTTGATCGTCATCTTCCGGTCGGTCGGGCCGGTGATCTCGACGCGGCGGTCCTCCAGGCCGGGCGCGGGCGCGGCGACGCGCCAGGAGTCGTCGCCGCGGATGCCGGCGGTCTCGGGCAGGAAGTCGAGGGTCCCGCCCGCGGACAGCTTGCGCTGGCGCTCCGCGCGCGCCTCCAGCAGCTCCTTGCGGCGGGCGCCCAGCTCGCGCTGCAGGGCGGCGAGCAGGCCGAGCGCCTCGGGGGTCAGGATCTCCTCGTACCGCTCGCCGAGGGGTCCGGTGACCTCGATGCCTTCCAGTCCAGCCATCTGCCTGCCCTTTCGTATAGCGAAATTCGACTTCTGTTATGTGGAGAACGGTACTCGCCGGTACGGAGGCCGGTCAAAGCGGGGTCCCCTGCAGACCTCCCCGCGCGCGCTTGCGTCAACCCAGGGGGAAACCGGGTGATAACCAGGTGACCGGTGGGGATGGTGCGTGAGACCATCGCGGGGAAGATACGGCCGCGAAGCGGCGTTCTACGAGGACATATGACTGAACCTTTCTCTGCAGACGAGACCCAGGCCCCTGACGAGTTCGAGTACGAGCCCCTGACGGGCGAGCTCGACCTGGAAGAGCGACGGGCACTGCGCCGCGTCGCGGGCCTCTCCACCGAACTGACCGACGTCACCGAGGTCGAGTACCGCGCCCTCCGGCTTGAGCGGGTCGTGCTCGTCGGCGTGTGGACGGAGGGGACGGCCGCGGAGGCCGAGAACTCCCTGCGCGAGCTGGCGCTGCTCGCCGAGACCGCGGGCTCGCAGGTGCTCGAGGGCCTCGTCCAGCGCCGGACCCGCCCCGACTCGGCGACCTACATCGGCTCCGGCAAGGCGGCGGAGCTGCGCGACATCGTGATCTCCACCGGCGCGGACACCGTCATCTGCGACGGCGAGCTGGCGCCGAGCCAGCTGCGCCACCTGGAGGAGACCGTCCAGGTCAAGGTGATCGACCGGACGGCGCTGATCCTGGACATCTTCGCCCAGCACGCCAAGAGCCGCGAGGGCAAGGCGCAGGTGGAGCTCGCGCAGCTCGACTACCTGATGCCGCGGCTGCGCGGCTGGGGCGGCAACCTGTCCCGGCAGGTCGGCGGGCGCGCCGCGGGCGGCGTCGGCATCGGCGGCCGCGGCCCCGGCGAGACCAAGATCGAGCTGGACCGGCGGCGGATCCGCACCCGGATGGCCAAGCTGCGCCGCCAGATCGCCGAGATGTCCAAGTCGCGCGACACCAAGCGCGGCGAGCGGCGCCGCCACCAGGTGCCCGCCGTGGCCATCGCCGGCTACACCAACGCGGGCAAGTCGTCCCTGCTCAACCGGCTCACGGGCGCCGGGGTCCTGGTGGAGGACGCGCTGTTCGCCACCCTCGACCCCACCGTCCGGCGCGCCGAGACGCCGGGCGGCCGCGCCTACACCCTGGCCGACACCGTCGGGTTCGTCCGGCACCTGCCGCACCAGCTCGTCGAGGCGTTCCGCTCGACGCTGGAGGAGGTCACCGACGCCGGGCTGGTCCTGCACGTCGTCGACGGCTCCGACGCCGACCCCGAGGCGCAGATCGACGCCGTCCGCGAGGTGCTGCGCGAGATCGGCGCGGACCGCATCCCGGAGATCATCGTGATCAACAAGGCGGACGCCGCCGACGAGCTCGCGATCGCGCGCCTGCAGCGCCGTGAGCCGCACAGCGTCGTCGTGTCCGCCCGCACCGGGTTCGGCATCGAGGAGCTGCGCGCCGCGATCGAGGCCGACCTGCCGGGTCTGGAGAGCGAACTGCACGTCCTGGTGCCGTACGAGCGCGGCGACCTCGTCGCGCGCGTGCACGAGCGCGGCGAGGTCCTCAAGCAGGAGCACGTCGCCGAGGGCACCGTTCTGCACGCCCGCCTTCCGGTCGACCTCGCGGGTGAACTGGCCCAGTACGAGACCGTCTCCCCGACGGCCTGATCATCCTCACCCACCGGGTGCCTCCGCAGGAGCCCCGGTGGGTTTGGGATGGGCCCAGTGACCGATTCGAGAACGTCCGAAGACGCCCCTTGGTCGCCGAACGATGACAGCTTGTCCAATCCGCTTGACGGTGCGGTTGAAATCCGTACCGTCGTAGAGCTAAGGGGCGGGGTGATGGGTGTCGATGTGCTGCGATCAGAGGTTGTCGGACGGACGTTCCGTGCACTACCGTGACGAAACCGATACCTCCGGTCTCGTTGCCAGCGGTGGCCCCCCGGCCACCCGACCCTCCACAGGTGGAGCCGCCGGCACCCAGTCGGCGTTTCGGATCGAGAGCAGGTGGCCCAACCATGGCAGGTCCGAACGCTCGAACGAGGGACCGCGGCCCGCACCGTCGCCCCACGGCATCCTGCACCGCGCTCACGTGCGCATGGCCCCATCCAGGTCGGTGACCCTATGACGGTACGGCTGTTGACGAACATCGGCAGGCTCTGGACGGGCACCGACGTCTGCAGCAACGCCGCGGTGCTCATCCACGACGACCGCATCGTCTGGGCCGGGCCCGCCTCCGACCTCCCGCAGAGCGTCCCCGGCATCATCGACGACATCGTCGACGTCGACCACGTCGAGAACCTCGGCGGCGGCCTCGTCACGCCCGGCCTCATCGACGCCCACTCCCACCCCGTCTACGCGGGCAACCGGTGGGCCGAGCTCGCCATGCGCACCAGCGGCTCGTCCCACTCGGCCATCACCGCGGCGGGCGGCGGCGTCAACTCCACCGTGACCGTCACCCGGGGAACCGACCCCTGGACGCTCTGCAACGGCGTCCGCGAACGGCTCCGCCAGTGGATCCTCGCCGGCACCACCACCGTCGAGGCCAAGACCGGCTACCACCTCACCCGCGACGGCGAGCTCGCCGACATCCGGATGCTGCGGTCGCTGGAGGGCGAGCCCTCCATGCCCCGCATCCACGCCACGTTCCTCGCCGCGCACATCCTGCCGCCCGAGTTCTTCGGACGCCGCCGCGACTACATCGAGGCCGTCCGCCTCTGGGCCGGCGACGCCGCCGTCGCCGGCGCCGACTCGATCGACGTCTACTGCGACGAGGGCCACTTCACCGCCGAGGAGGCCCGCGCCCTCCTGCTCACCGGCAAGCGCGCCGGCCTCAAGGCCCGCATGCACGCCTGCGCCAACGAGCGCATCGGCGCCGCCCAGGTCGCCGCCGAGGTCGGCTGCGCCTCCGCCGACCTGCTCACCCAGGCCAACGACGACGACATCAAGGCCCTCGCCCACGCCGGCGTCACCGCCACCGTCTGCCCCGGCAGCTCCCTCAACAGCAGCCGCGCCCCCGCGCCCGTCCGGCAGATGCTCGACCGCGGCGTCACCGTCGCCCTCGGCACCGACCACAACCCCGGCCAGTGCGGCATCACCTCCATGCCCCTCGTCATCGGGCTGTCGGTCGCGATGTTCGGGCTCAGCGTGACCGAGGCGCTGCGCGCCGCCACCCTCGGCGGCGCCGCCGCGCTGCGCGTCGGCGACCGCGGCTCCCTCGCCCCGGGCATGCTCGCCGACATCGTCCTGTGGGACGCCGACCACGAGGGCGCCTTCGCCTGGGCGTTCGGGCTCCGCGCCCTGCGCATCTGGCGCGGCGGCGTCCCCGTCCAGCCCTGACGGAGGAGGCGGGGGCGGCGGGTAGTGTCGCCGGCATGGGCAGCGCGGTCGCGGTCGTCACCGATTCCACCGCCTACCTTCCCCCCGGGCTCGCCGAACGGCACGGGCTGACCGTCGTCCCCCTGCAGATCGCCGTCGGCGGCGCCACCCGGGACGAAGGCGACATCAGCACCGCCGAGGCCGCCCTGGCGCTGAAGGAATGGCACCCCGTCACCACGTCCCGTCCCGCGCCCCGGCGGTTCGCCGACGCCTACGAGGCGGCGGCCGCCTCGGGCGCGCACGTGGTGGTGTCCGTGCACCTGGCCTCCGCCTTGTCGGGGACGGTCGAGGCGGCGCGGCTCGCCGCCGAGGACGCCCCCGTGCCCGTGCGGGTCGTCGACAGCGGGACCATCGGCATGGGCCTCGGATTCGCCGCGCTCTCCGCGGCGGCCGCCGCGATGGCGGGCGGGTCCGCCGCCGACGCCGTGTCCGCCGCCGTCCGGCGGGCCGGGCTCACCCGCTCCCTCATCTACGTCGACACCCTGGAGCACCTGCGGCGGGGCGGCCGGATCGGCGCCGCCGCCTCCCTGTGGGGCTCCGCGCTGATGGTGAAGCCGCTCCTGGAGATCACCGGCGGGCGCATCGCGCCGCTGGAGAAGGTCCGCACGTCCTCGCGGGCGCTCGCCCGGCTGGAGGAGCTGGCCGTGGCCGAGGCCGGAGCCCGGCGCGTCGACCTCGGCGTCCAGCACCTCTCTGCCGCCGCCCGCGCCGAGACCCTCGCCGCCCGGCTGCGCGAACGCGTCCCGCACGTCCAGGACGTCTACGTCGGCGAGGTCGGCCCCGTCATCGGCGCCCACGTCGGCCCCGGCATGCTGGGCGTCGTCATCGCCCCCCAGCTCTGACCCCCGGGCGCCCGGGAGGAGGGCCTCAGGGGCGCAGGAGGCGGCGCAGGACGGTCGGCGGGTGACCGGTCTCCGCTCTGACCGTCCGGGTGAGATGCGCGTGGTCGGCGAAGCCGAGATCGGCGGCGAGGCCGGACAGGTCCCGTTCGCCCTGCTCCAGGCGGTCCAGGGCGAGCCCCACCCGGATCCTGTTCCGGTAACGAGTGACGGACATGCCGGTCTCGCGGCGGAACGTCCGGCTCAGGTGGGAGGGGGAGACCTCCAGGAGCCGTGCCAGGGAGACGAGCCCGGCCGCCTCCTGATGGCCGCTCGCCATGGCCTCGCGTGCCTCGTCGACCAGGGCGCGGCGCTTCCCGCCCTGCTCGTCCACGGCGAGGTGGGCGAGCAGGCCCATCAGCCGCTCGGCCGTCTCGAAGGCCACGTCGGGGCCGGAGCGCAGGAGGAGGCGATGGGCGACGTCCGCCCGCGCGCTGACCCTGACCGTCCCGGACGGGCACCGCCACAGGGCGGGGGAGAGCATGATCGACGTGCACACGTCGCCGCCCGCGGGATGCGCGAACCGGCCCTCCTCACCGACGGTCTGGGCATAGCCCATGGTGCGGTCGACGACGGCGCGTCCGTGGCGCGACCGCATGCGGAACCGCCCCGACCGCACCAGGACGATCTGATCCCCGGTGAACGGCTCGGGCTCCGACCATCCGGGCTGGTGCCCCGTGCAGCGCACCGCGTGGACAGAGAAGTCTTCCGTCTCCGCCACGGTGGTCGATTCGCGCATGCCCGTCATCGTACGCAGGGGCAAACATCTTCAAGCGCCGCCGGAAGGCCGCCCAGCACACTCGCGGAATGGTCGGACGATGGCTTCTAGCGGTGCTGCTCACGGGGCAGGCGATGGTGTCGATGGACGGCTCCATCGTGGCGGTGGCGATGCCGGACATCGCGGAAGGTCTGCACGCGTCCGGCTCTCTGCTGCAACTCGTCACGGGCGGCTACATCTTCGCCTTGGCCGTCCTCGTGGTCACGGGCGCGCGGCTGGGCGACAGCTACGGCCACCGCTCGATGTTCTTCCTCGGGCTGTTCGGCTTCACGGTCGCATCGTTGGCGTGCGGGCTGGCGCCGACCGGTGCCGTCCTTGTCGCCGCGAGGATCTGCCAGGGTGCAGCGGCCGCGCTCCTGCTTCCGCAGGTTCTCTCTTTGATCCAGCTGTCCTTCAAGGGGGCGGCCAGGGCACGTGCACTCGGCCTGTACTCGATGGTCCTGGCGTTGGGGGTCGCCTTGGGCCAGGTGGCGGGAGGCGTCATCGTGACCCTCGGCGGCAGTTGGCGGCCCATCTTCCTGGTCAATGTCCCTGTGGGGGCCGCGCTCCTCGCCATCGGACCACGTCTGATGCCGCCGGAACACAGGAAGCCCGTCCGCCTGGACCTGCCCGGCGTGGTCCTCCTCTCCTGCGGCATGGGCGCGCTCGTCGTGCCCCTGGTTCTCGGAAGGGAACAGCACTGGCCGCTGTGGACGTGGCCGTCCATAGCGACGGGATGCGTTGTGCTCGCCATCTTCTGCGTCCATGAGATGAGAACGGCGTCGCCGCTTCTGGACCTCTCAGTGTTGCGCAGACCGTTCATCAAGCCCGGCCTGTTCGCCTCCTGCGCGGTGATGGGCGCCTACACCGGCTTCCTCTTCACGCTCGCGCTCTACCTGCAGAACGTGCTCGGCTTCTCGCCGCTCCACGCCGGGCTCACCTTCCTCCCGTACACGGCGGGCTTCGCGACGGCGGGCCTGGGGTGGACGCGCCTGCCCCTCTCTCTGCGAGGGGACCTGCCGACATGGGGTCTGCTCACGTTCGCCGCGGCCGCTTCGGCACTGGCCCTCCTGACCCGGGACGGCTGGCCGGTGCTCCTGGCGGTGCCCCTCCTGTACGCCGCCGGGGCCGGTCACGCCGCCGCCTTCAGCCCTCTGGTCGACCGGATCACCGGGGCCGCGGGACCGGCGCAGGCCTCGTCCGTCTCCGCCCTGACGAACACGGGCGCGCTGCTGTCGAACGTCCTCGCGATCGCCGTCTTCGGTGGCGTCTACCTCGCGACGCCTGGCACGCTGACCCGCGTCGCGGCCCTCCTGGCGGCGCTACTCGTCCTCGCGGCCGCGGCGTCCCGGCGCCGCTGACCCAGGGTTATCCACACTTTCCGAACCCCGCGCACCCGCCCGGCCGGCCTCCTTAACGTCAGGCTCCATGAGACCTGACATCGAAGACCGCCTGCACGCACTCACGGGCCGGTGGAAGCCGCTCGCCGCCTCGGCCGACGCGCCGCCGGCCGCCCGGTTACGCGCGACGCCCGACCGCTCCCACGTCCGCACGCTCGTCCTCGTCGGCGTGCTCGCCGCCCTGGTGGCCGTCGGATATCTCTGGCTCGCCCGGCCGCGCCCCCAGCCGGCGGCCCCCGCGGCGACCGCCTCCCTCGTCGAACCGCGTCCCACCCTGTCGGCCGCCCCGGCATCCTCGGCGTCCTCCCCGGTGGTCGTCCACGTCCTCGGCAAGGTCGAGCACCCGGGCGTGATCACCCTGCCGTCCGGTTCCCGGGTCGCCGAAGCCATCAAGGCCGCGGGCGGGGTCCGTCCGGGCGCGAAGACGGGCGCCCTCAACCTGGCCCGCCCCCTGGTGGACGGCGAGCAGATCCCCGTCGGCGTCCGCGCGCCGTCCCCGCCCCCACCGCCGCCCGGCGGCGCGGCCCCGCCCGCTCCGGGCGCGCCCGGAGCCCCTCTCGATCTCAACGCGGCCACCCCCGGCCAACTGGACGACCTTCCCGGCGTCGGGCCCGTCCTCGCCCAGCGCATCGTCGCCTACCGCACCCAGCACGGCGGCTTCCGCTCCGTCGAGCAACTCCAGGACGTCAGCGGCATCGGCGCCCACCGGTTCGCCGACCTGAAGGCGATGGTCCGGGTTTGACCCACGACCTCCGCCTCCTGGCCCCGGCGCTCGCCACCTGGCTCGCCGCCGCCGCGACCATAGGGCTGCCCGGGCCCCTCATCTACGGCCTGGCGGCGACCGCCGCCGCCGCGTCCCTCTATCTCCTGACCACCCACCGCCCACCCGCAAGCACCTCACCGCCCAAGGAGCAAGCACCTCTTCCCCGAAACGCAGACACCCCGGAACACCCAGTTGACTCTCACGAACTCACCCCCACGCATCCCCCGAACGGCGACCCCACATTGCAGACGAGTGCCGACAACTCCCGCCACCCGCAGCAGAGCCCCGCCCGACCCAAGAACGGCAACCAGCGCGACCGCTCCTTCGCTGCGTCCCGCCTTGGCGGCGATGTCGCGCGGGGTGTGGGCGGCGGCCGGTTCGAGCGCTCCCTCAGACGACTCGTTCCGATCGCGCGGCGGGCGGAAGGCGGCGGTGCGGGGTCGGGGAACGGGTGGCGGCTGCTCGCCGGGGCGGCCCTGGCCTGCGCCGCGGCGTCGGCCTGCGGGGTGGCGCTGCGGACGACGGCCGTCGGGACGGGCCCCGCGCGAGAGCTGGCCCGTGCGGGACGGTTCGCGACGGCCGAGGCCGTGGTGACCGGGGACCCGCGGGCCAGGCCCGGGAACGGGCGACCAGTGATCATCATCCGCGCGCGGGCGGAGGCCGTGGAGCGAACCGGGGTCCGCGTCCCGGTGCTGCTGATCGCCTCGGATCCGCGCTGGCAGCGCCTGATCCCCAGCCAGCGCGTCCGGCTCCGCGGCCGCTTCGTGCCGCCGAGGGGCCCCGGCCTGCTCGCCGCGGTCGTGATCGTGCGCGGGCCGCCGGCCGTCCTCGGGCCGCCGTCGGCGATCCAGCGCGCCGCCGAGCACGTGCGGGCGAGGCTGCGAGCGGCCGTGGCCCGGCTCCCGCCCGACAGGCGCGCGGTCCTTCCGGCGATGGTCGTCGGCGACACCTCGCGCCTCGACCCGGAACTCGCGGAGGAGTTCCGCATCGCCGGGCTCACCCACCTCCTCGTGGTCTCCGGCGCGAACCTGGCGATCGTCATCGGGGCGGTCCTCGGGCTGTGCCGCCTCGCCGGGCTCGGCCGGCGCCGGGCCCCACCCGTCGCCGTCCTCGCCGTGTGCGCGTTCGTGGTCGTCGCCCGTCCCGAGCCGAGCGTCCTCCGGGCGACCGTCATGGGCCTGATCAGCCTTCTGGCGCTGCTCACCGGACGGCAGCGCCAGGGCCTGCCCGCCCTGGCGGCGGCGGTGCTGCTCCTCGTCCTCATCGACCCGGAACTGGCGCGCTCCTACGGGTTCGCGCTGTCGGCCCTCGCGACGGCCGGCCTGCTCGTCCTGGCCCCGCCCTGGCACGAGCGGCTCGCCCGCCGGATGCCGGGCCCGCTCGCGGCCGCCCTCGCCGTCGCGGCCGCCGCCCAGGCGGCCGTCGCGCCCGTCCTGGTGATGCTGTCCGGGGAGATCGGCGTCGTCTCCGTGTTCGCCAACCTGCTCGCGGCCCCGGCCGTCGCCCCCGCCACCCTCCTGGGCGCCCTCGCCGCGGTCACCGCCCCCTTCTCCCCGCCGCTCGCCCGCGTGATCGTGTGGCCCGCCGGCCTGGCCGTGGGCTGGATCATCTGGGTCGCGCGAACCGCCGCGTCGCTGCCCTACGCGACCATGCCGTGGACGAGCGGCGCCCTGGGCGCCACCACGCTCCTCCTGGGCGCGGGGGCGGCGGCCCTGGCCCTGCGCAGCCGCCGTCTCCGCCTCCTCGCGGCCGCGGCCATGACCGGGGTCCTCATCGGAGTCGTCGCCCTGCGCGTCATCGCCCCGTCATGGCCGCCGCCCGGCTGGCAGATGGTCGCCTGCGACGTCGGCCAGGGCGATGCCCTGGCGCTGTCGGCCGGGCCGGGTCAGGCCGTCGTCGTGGACGCGGGCCCCGACCCCGCCCCGGTGGACCGCTGCCTTCGCCGCCTCGGCGTGACCGACGTACCGCTCATGGTCCTGACCCACCCGCACGCCGACCACATCAACGGCGTCTCCGGCGTCCGCCACGGCCGCGCCGTCCGCGAGGTGCTGATCACGCCCCGCACCTCGGGCCGCGAGGCGCGCCGCACGTCCGGCCTCCGCGTCGACCCCGCCGAGACCGGCCGGCAGTGGCGCGTCGGAGACCTCACCCTCTCCGTCCTGGCCCCGCTGACCACCGGCCCCGCCCTGTCACCCGGGGACGACGGCACCACGATCAACAACGCGAGCGTGGTCCTCGTCGCCCGTAAACCGGGCTTCAGCGCTCTCCTGGCCGGCGATGTGGAACTGGAAGCCCAGCGCGCCCTGGAAGCGAGTGTCCCCCGCGTCCAGGTGCTGAAGGTCCCGCACCACGGCTCGCGCAGCCAGGACCCGGCCTTCCTGGCCGCCGCCCAAGCCTCCATCGCCTTGATCTCGGTCGGAGCCCGCAACGACTACGGCCACCCGTCCGGCGCCACCCTCGCCCTCCTGGGCCGCCTCCACACCCAGATCCACCGCACCGACAGGGAAGGAGACATAGCCATAGCCCGCGCCCGGTCCGGTCTCGTCACCGTCCCCCGCCACTGACCCAGGCGTCGGGGGAGGGATCCTCGTGGTCGGCCGCGGGGGTGGGTGGGGCGTGGCATGCTGCAAGGGTGTCGGTTGAGTCCATCATTCTGGTCGTCGGTGATGAAGAGCTGCTCGTGGATCGGGCGGTCGGAGACGTCGTCGCGTCGGTGCGGGCGGGGGATCCGGAGACCGAGGTCATCGACCTGGCTCCGGGAGGGCTGGAGCCCGGACGCATCGCCGAGCTGACGTCGCCGTCGCTGTTCGGCAGCGGGAAGGTCCTCGTGCTGCGTTCGGCGCAGGATCTGGGCAAGGACCTGACGGCCGAGGTGCTGAGATACGCCAAGACACCGGCGGAGGACGTCGTGCTCGTCGCCGTCCACCCCGGCGGCGCCAAGGGCAAGGCCCTGGTGGACGGGCTGACCAAGCTCAAGGCGCGCAAGATCTCGTGCCCGAAGGTCACCAAGGC
Organism: Actinomadura sp. NPDC000929; assembly: GCF_040492065.1. Classification (NCBI taxonomy): domain Bacteria; kingdom Bacillati; phylum Actinomycetota; class Actinomycetes; order Streptosporangiales; family Thermomonosporaceae; genus Actinomadura; species Actinomadura sp. NPDC000929. Next base: position 28,263 of record NZ_JBEUPA010000028.1, read on the forward strand.
CGGGGAGCGGGTCGACTTCGTCCGGGGCGAGATCCGCAAGGCGGGCGGGAAGATCTCGGCGGACGGCGCGCGGGGGCTGATCGAGGCCGTCGGCAACGACCTGCGCGAGCTGGCCGCGGCCTGCAGCCAGCTCGTCGCCGACACCGGCGGAAAGATCGACGATGCGGCCATCGCCCGCTACTACCGCGGGCGCGCCGAGGTCAGCGGCTTCACCGTGGCGGACAAGGCGATCGAGGGACAGCTCGCCGAGGCCCTCGAGCAGCTCCGCTGGGCGCTGGCGACCGGTGTGGCGCCCGTCCTGATCGTCAGCGCGCTCGCCCAGGGCGTGCGCGGACTGGCCAAGGTCGGCGGCGCTCCGCGCGGCGCGCGGGGAGCGGCCCTGGCCAAGGACCTGGGCATGCCGCCGTGGAAGATCGATCGGGTGCAGAAGCAGCTGCGCGGCTGGTCGGGAGACGGGGTCGCGCGGGCGCTGACCGCCGTCGCCGAGGCCGACGCGGAGGTCAAGGGCGGCGCCGCCGACCCCGCCTACGCCCTGGAGAAGACCGTCGCCCGAATAGTCGCCGCCCGCGGCTGACCCGCCGACGGAAAGCCGACCGCGCCGACAGCGCGAACCGGCCCCCGCCAGCTCGAACGAAAGCTCCAGCGCGAGGCGCGCGACATCCGAGGTAGCGACCGAAACACGGACCGGCGAATCGTAGGACAGCGGTTGTGGTCGGGCGTTCATGTGGGGTGTGGGGGCGGGTTTGTGTTGTGGGGCGGTTAGGTGAGGGCCTGGATGATGGCGAGGGTGTTCTGGTACTCGCGCCAGCGGGCCACTTTGCCGTCGCGGGCTGTGAGGACGGCGATGAAGGCGGCCGTGGACTGCTTGGCCGTCTTGGTGTTCGTGCCGGTCAGCTCGTACTCCACCACGATCGTGTTCGGGTCGTGGGTGTCGTGGACGGCGAGGGTGCGGCAGGCGTCGAACCGGACGGGGAACGCGGCCCGCTGCGGCTCGGCGAAGTCCAGGAACCGCTGCCTGCCCTCGAATCTGGTCGGGTGGCCGGGCGGAGCGAAGGGGGTCTCGATGACGGCGTCGTCGGTGAGGAGGTCGCCGATGTGGGAGGCCGGGTGGTCGAGCCAACGCTGCTGCATCTGGCCGAAGAGTTCGCGTGGTGCGGTCGGCATGGAGCCCTCCTAAGATGAGTGATGACTCATAAAATGAAGATAATGAGTCGGGACTCATGTTGTCCAGGGAGGGGCGGCTGATGCGCGCGGACGCGCGGCGCAACCGGGAGCGGATCCTGGAGGCGGCGGAGGAGGTGTTCGCCGCCGCCGGCCCGGACGCGTCGACGGAGGAGGTGGCGCGGCGGGCGGGCGTGGCGATCGGTACCGTCTTCCGGCACTTCCCGACGAAGGGCGACCTGCTGCGGGCCCTGATGAAACGGCTGTTGCAGCAGGTCACGGACGACGCGGCGGAACTCGTCGCCGACGGGGATCCCGAAGGCGCGCTGTTCGAGTTCTTCGCGCGGCTCGTGGAGCGGACCGCCGCGAACCGGGCCGTCGTCAGCCTGCTGGCGGCGGAGGGGACGGAAGTGCCGATCACCGGGCCGCTTGGATCGCTGAGTGACGCGGTAGGAGAGCTGCTGGCGCGCGGGCAGGAGTCGGGCGCGATCGCTGCGGAGATCCGGCTCGACGAGGTGATGGCGTTGCTGGTCAGCGCCTGTCAGGGCGCACTGCACGGAGGCTGGGACGCCGACCTGCGCCGGCGGACGCTGAGCATCATGTTCACCGGCCTCCGCCCGTCCGCCTGACGGCGCCAGGGCCGTCCTTCTAGGGGGTGGGGCCTTGTTCGGCCTTGGTCTTCAGGCCCTCGGCCTCCATCGCCACGTAGCGGCGGAAGAGGCGGCCGGCCAGGAGGGCGAAGAGGGGGGCCAGCGGGCCCTTCTGGTCGAGGGTGAGGCGGACGGTCGACCTGCCGCCGGGGGCGGGGGCGACCTCGTGGCCGCCGGTCGTGGTGATGCCCGCGGAGCGGGACTCCCAGGTGAAGGTCCTGTTCTCGTCGAAGGCGGTGACGGTCCAGACGGTCGCGGGGAGTCTCGGCTGGTGGACGCGGGCGCGGCTGCCGAGGGTGAAGGGTTCGTCGAGGAGTTCCACGCGGTCCATCGAGGCGGTCATGCCGGGCCAGCGTTCGACGTCCTTCAGGAGGTTCCAGACGGTCTCGGGCGGGGCGTCGATGTCGACGGAGGTCTCGAAGTGCACGGAGCGCTCCTCAGCGATGTGCGGACGGCGGCCAGGAGTCCGGTGACGAGGGGGTCGTCGGCCCTGTCCGGCAGGTGGAGAGCGTAGTAGGGGACGGCGGGCAGGTCGATGATCTCGCGCGCCGTCAGGCCCGGGGGAGGGGGGACGCAGCCGTTGACGACGGCGAGTCCGACGCCGAGGGACGCGAAGTGCAGCATCAGGGGCCAGCCCGCGGCCTCGACGGCCAGGGACCAGGGCACCTCGGCGGCGCGCAGGGCGCGTTCGAGGGTGATGCGGTGCGGGCCCTCGGGAGGCGGGACGACGAGGGACGCGCCGGCGAGGTCGGCGAGGGTGAGGTGTGGCCTCGCGGCGAGGGGGTGGCCGTCCGGCATGACGAGGGTCTGGGGGTAGGACGCCAGCGGGACGGCGGCGACGTCGGCGGGCAGCACGTCGAGCACGGCGACGCCGAGGTCGGCGCGGCCGGTGCGGACGGCGGCGAGGGTGCGGGCGCGGCCGCCGTTGATCAGACGGATGCCGGGGCGGACGGCGCCGCCGAGGAGGTAGAGGTAGGCGCCCTCCCCGGCGGCCAGCGCCGGGACACGGGTGGGGGACGTGCCGTGGACGTCCGCGAGGAACGCCGTCATGCGGGCGTCGAGGTCGCGGGCGAAGCGGGCGACCTGCTCCCCGGTGGGGGTGAGGGCCAGGCGGCGCCCGTGCCGGGTGTAGAGGGGACGGCCCAGCGTGTCGCCGAGCCTTCGCACCTTGACGTGCAGGGCGGGCTGGGAGATGTGGAGCTCTTCGGCGGCGCGGGTGAAGTTGAGGTGGTCGGCGAAGACCGCGAACGAGGCGAGCGCGTCCGTGGAGAGGCGGCTCAAGTCCATAGGCAGGGACTATAGCCGCGGAGATGATCGATAGTTCTGTTCTAGGGTGCGCGGGCCGAAGGTTGGGGCATGAACAGCGAACCGCGGCTCGGCGTCGATTTCGGCCGGGTCATCCATGGCGGCCTTCGGGCCCCCGGTGAGGACGACACCGTCTTTCTCGACGGGAGTTTCGAGGAGGCCCTCGCGTCCCCTGCCACCGACGGCGTCTACGAGGTGCTGCCCGGCCTGGTCGAGGCGTTCGGGGGACGGGCGTGGATCATCTCCAAGTGCGGCGACCGGATCCGGGAGAGGACGCTGGCCTGGCTCGACCACCACGACTTCTACGGGCGGACGGGCCTGCCGCGGAGCAACGTGCGGTTCTGCCGGAAGCGGCAGGACAAGGCGCGGCACTGCGCGGAACTCGGGATCACCCACATGATCGACGACCGGCTGGACGTGCACCGCGCCATCCGCGAGATCGTCCCGTACCGGTACCTGTTCGGGCCGAAGGAAGGGCCCGACTGGGTGCGGCACGTCCCCGACTGGGCCGCCGCCGAGGTCATTCGCTCAGATATTCCGGCGGGACCGCGTCGACCAGCCACACCCCGTTCGCGCTGACGCGGAACTCGTGACCGTCGGCCGCCATGCGGCCGGCCTGGACGGTCAGCACGACGGGGGCGCCGCGCCGGGCGCCGACGCGCCGGGCCGTTTCGAGGTCGGGCGACAGGTGGACGGCGTGCCGCCCCATGGGCAGCAGGCCCTCCCGCAGGATGGGGTCGACGGAACGACGCACGGTGCCGTGGTACAGCAGTTCCGGCGGGGGCGTCACCGGCAGGTTCAGCGAGACGGGGACCGAGTGGCCCTGGACGGCCCGGATCCGGTCGCCGGCGAGCTCGTAGCGCTGCTTGTCGTTGACCGCCACCACGTGGTCGAGTTCCGCGCGGGTGAGCGCGAACCCGTGGGCGGCGGCGGCCGAGAGCAGGTCGGCGACGTCCGCCCATCCCTCGGGATCGAGCGTGAGGCCGATCCGCTCGGGGCGGTGCCGCAGGTGCTTGGCGAGATACTTGGAGATCTTGACCGCGCGGCGCTCGTCCATGGACATGCGTCGGGGCCGGCGCGCGGCCGGCCCCGGGCGTGCGGCTCTTACTTGGCCTGCAGGGCGGCGGCCTGCCGGGCGATCGCCGACTTGCGGTTGGCAGCCTGGTTCTTGTGGATGACGCCCTTGCTGACGGCCTTGTCCAGCTTGCGCGCGGCGAACCGCTGCGCGGCGACGGCGTCGTCCACGTTGCCGGCCTCGGCGGCCTCGCGGAACTTGCGGATCGCCGTCTTCAGCTCGGACTTGACGGCCTTGTTGCGCAGGCGGGCCTTCTCGTTCTGCTTGTTGCGCTTGATCTGGGACTTGATGTTAGCCACGTCGTAGAGCCTCAGCTTGGTCGCGATCCTGGGCCTGCGCGTATCGGCAGGCGCTGACGAAAATGTCTGAACGGGGGCGGGACGGTGCCCCCGGGGCACGACGCTACGCCACACGCAGTCGCACAGCTTACCAATCACCGGGGCCGGTCCCAAACCGGACCGTGCACGGAGCATCGGGCGGGACATGGGACTATGGGAGGCACAGATCCCTGTCCACCTGTGAGCATTGCGAACGGACCCCGGTGCCAGCGCCCCAGCCTGACAAGACCGATCCCGCGATCATCCGCAACTTCTGCATCATCGCGCACATCGACCATGGCAAGTCGACCCTCGCGGACCGGATGCTGCAGCTGACCGGAGTGGTCGAGGAGCGCCAGATGCGCGCCCAGTACCTCGACCGCATGGACATCGAGCGCGAGCGCGGCATCACGATCAAGAGCCAGGCGGTCCGGCTGCCCTGGACGGCCGGCGGCGTCGACCACGTCCTCAACCTGATCGACACCCCGGGCCACGTCGACTTCTCCTACGAGGTGTCGCGGTCGCTCGCGGCGTGCGAGGGCGCGGTCCTGCTGGTGGACGCGGCGCAGGGCATCGAGGCGCAGACGCTCGCCAACCTGTACCTGGCGCTCGAGGCCGACCTGCACCTGATCCCCGTCCTCAACAAGATCGACCTCCCGGCGGCGCAGCCGGAGAAGTACGCCGAGGAGCTGGCCGGGATCATCGGCTGCGACCCCGCGGACGTGCTGCGCGTGTCCGGCAAGACGGGCGAGGGCGTCCGCGAGCTGCTCGACAAGATCGTCGAGGAGGTGCCGGCGCCCGTCGGGGACTCCGACGGCCCCGCCCGGGCGCTGATCTTCGACTCGGTCTACGACACCTACCGGGGCGTCGTCACCTATGTCCGGATCATGGACGGGCACCTGTCGCGGCGCGAGAAGAGCCTGATGATGTCGACCGGGGCCGCGCACGAGACCCTGGAGGTCGGCGTGATCTCCCCGGAGCCCAAGCCCGTGCAGGGCCTCGGCGTCGGCGAGGTCGGCTACCTGATCACCGGGGTGAAGGACGTCCGGCAGGCGCGCGTCGGCGACACCGTGACCGGCGCGTCCCGGCAGGCCGCCCAGGCGCTCGGCGGCTACCGCGACCCGAAGCCGATGGTGTTCTCCGGCCTGTACCCGGTGGACGGCGACCAGTACCCCGAGCTGCGCGACGCGCTCGACAAGCTGCGGCTGAACGACGCCGCGCTGGTCTACGAGCCCGAGACGTCCGCGGCGCTCGGGTTCGGGTTCCGCTGCGGCTTCCTCGGGCTGCTGCACATGGAGATCGTCCGGGAGCGGCTGGAGCGCGAGTTCGACCTGTCGCTGATCTCGACCGCGCCGAACGTGGTGTACCGGGTCGTGATGGAGGACGGGACGGAGCACGTCGTCACCAACCCCAGCGAGTTCCCCGAGGGCAAGATCGGCACGGTGTACGAGCCGGTGGTGAAGGCGACGGTGCTGTCCCCGTCCGACCACATCGGCGCGATCATGGAGCTGTGCCAGGGACGCCGCGGCGTGCTGCTCGGCATGGACTACCTGTCGGAGGACCGCGTCGAGATCCGCTACACGCTCCCGCTCGCCGAGATCATCTTCGACTTCTTCGACCAGCTGAAGTCGAAGACGCGCGGGTACGCCTCGCTCGACTACGAGCCCAGCGGCGAGCAGGAGTCCGACCTGGTGAAGGTCGACATCCTGCTGCAGGGCGAGTCGGTGGACGCCTTCAGCCAGATCGTGCACAAGGACAAGTCCCGCGAGTACGGCCTGATGATGACGGCCAAGCTCAAGGAGCTGATCCCGCGGCAGCAGTACGAGGTGCCGATCCAGGCCGCGGTCGGGGCACGTATCATCGCCCGCGAGAACATCCGCGCCATCCGCAAGGACGTCCTCGCCAAGTGCTACGGCGGCGACATCTCCCGCAAGCGCAAGCTGCTGGAGAAGCAGAAGGAGGGCAAGAAGCGGATGAAGACCATCGGGCGGGTGGACGTCCCGCAGGAGGCCTTCGTCGCCGCCCTCTCGACCGGGGGCGGCGACGCCGACAAGGGCAAGAAGTAGCCGCTACTTCAGCAGGGGCCAGGCCACCGGGGCCGGGACGCGCCGGAACTCGCCGCGGTTGGCGGCCCTGCCCGCGTACACCAGGAAGACCATCTCCACGGCCGTGAAGAGCAGCGGCACCCAGATGAGGAAGTCGGCGACCAGCGACAGCAGGCCGAAGACGAACCACACGGCGATGGCCGCGATGCCCATGTTGAGGCCCTGCGCGGCGTGCCTGCGCACGAACGGCGAGCGGGCCTTGCCGAGGTAGACGACGGCCGGGGCGATCACGCCGACGAGGAACTGGCCCACGTACGCCATCAGCGACCACGTCCTCTCGTCGTCGGTGACGGGTCCGAAGTCGCCGGGCATCTGGGCGGTGTTGCTCCCGCCCTGGAAATCGTTCCCGCCCTGAGGCGGCTGCTGCTGCCAGCCCATGCCGCCCTGGGGTTGCTGCGGCTGCTGCCAGGCGTTTCCGGGCTGCTGCCAGGGGGCCTGCTGCTGCTGCCACTGGGGCTGCTGTCCCTGGCCGGGCGACGGGGGGTGCCCGTAGGCCATGGCGGACGTCCTCTCCGGTTCGCTATGAGAGCTATTGGCGAAGTGTATGACTCCTTGGACGTGCGTGAAGTTCGCCCAGGTTCCCGCGAACGGGCGGGCCGTGGCCGATTCGTGCCACGGGCCCGCCCGGGGGACGTCCGGGGACGCCCGGTGCGGTGTCAGGGACGCCAGAGGACGGCGGACGGGGCCGCCTGCGTGAGCGTGACCGAGCCCTTCCACGCGACCGACGAGGGCTGCGGCAGGAACGAGCCGTCCAGGAAGAACCCGCGGTTGATGGACGTCACGGTGGCCGGCGCGCCGTTGTCCCCGGTTCCGGTGGGACGGCGGAGGGCCTCGATGCTCGCGAGGTCGGAGACCGCGGTCCCCTCCGGCAGCTCGACGGTGGTGGCGACGGCGCCGTCACGGTCGATCGACCAGGTCGGCTCGTCGTGGTCGGAGCGGTAGAGCCGGGACGGGTCGGCCTTCAGGCGCACCCCGAGCGCGACGCCCGGGACCGCCCCCGGCCCGGTCGCGGCGCCCGTCGTCTTGGCGAACTCCACGAACAGGTACGTCCGCTGGTCGCCGACCTCGCGCGTCGCCGGATCGGACGGGTTCTCGATCTTCTTTTCGCGGACCATCTCCTGCGCGGCGATCCGGTAGGTCCACGGCTCGCGGTCCATGACGGCCTCGCGGGCCCGGCCGTCCGGGCGCGTGCCGCCGGCGTCGAGCAGGAAGCGCAGCGGCGGGTCCGGCGAGATCACGTCGCACATGTTGTTGTTCTGGGTGCAGGTCTGCAGGACGGGATGGTCGCCTTCGTAGCGGCCCGTGAACTTCAGGGTCAGGTGCATCGGCGCCTGGTAGACGGCGGTGCCGTCCACGCGCCGGCCGGACGCGTCGACCTCGACCCGGTAGATCCACTCGATGTCGGTCGTCCGGCCCCAGCGGGCCATCAGCGCGGGCGTGTCGGTGCCGCCGTCCTCGTTGCTCCACACCACCGAGTACTCGATGATCTTGTGGCCGGGGACGGCGGCGGGACGGGTCTCGTGCCACGCGAGAAGGGGGGTGTCGGTGGTCGCGTTCTGGTAGGGGTCGCCGAACGGCCAGCCGGTCCGCCCGACGACGACGGGCGCGTGGCGCAGGGCGAGCGCCTCCGCCTCCGGCATGCCGACCGCGGGCCGCCGGAGGGTGACGCGCCGTGCGGCGGGCGCGCTGCCCTTGGCGAACCGCAGTGTCACCTTGTGGCGCCCCTTCCCGACGTGCCCGAGCCCGAGGCTGCGGGGGACCGGGTCGGACGAGGGGACGACGAGGTCGGTCACATGGCGCCCGTCGACGGCGATCGACACGACGGCCGACTCGGCGCCCCGGTGAGCCCAGGAGACGCCGGGGGCGGACGCGGTGAAGGAGATCACCGCCTCCCCGTCCCGGCGGGCGGTGAACGGCAGCGACCGGGCGGGGCCGCCGCGGTGGACGTTGATCGTGCCGGGCGGTCCGGCGGCGTGGGCGGGGGCGGTGAGGGCGAGGGGAGCGCCGGCGAGGGCTGCGCCGGTCACGGCGAGCACTGCATGGCGCGCGCGGCTTCTCATGATCGGGGAACCTAGGCGGCCGCGGTTGCGTTCGGGTGACGGCGAGGTCCCCCGTGGGTGACGGCTCCGTGTGCGCCGGCGAGTCGCGCGGGTCAGGAACCGGCCCACAGCGGCGACAGCCCCGCGGGCACCCCCAGGGACACGCCGGTGAACCGCTCCGCCTCGTCCGCCCCGTCGGGCGCGTGGAGGGTGAGCCCGCAGGCCGCCAGGTGGACCGAGCGGCCGCGCCGGGCGATCTCGTGGCCGAGCTCCCGCAGCAGCGCGACGACGTCGCCGGCGGGCTCGTCGAGCAGGTCGACGCCGTCGAGCCGGAACCGCATCTCGGGGTTGCCGCTCCAGCCGGACGTCCGCGTCCCGCAGATCTGCGCGAGCCGCTCGACGCCGTCGTCGCCCCGCCCGGTGGACAGCGCCAGCGTCCCGCGCCCCACCCGGACGCTGCGGTGCCCGGCCCACCCGCACAAGAACGACGACTTCGGCGGGAGGGTGCCGCACCGCTCGGCGATCGCGGCGAGGGTCGTCCAGGCGTCCGCGGCGCGGGTGGAGAACAGCAGGCTCGCGTCCGGCAGCAGCGCCCCGCGCCCCGGCTCCAGCGTGACCACGAACGGCGGCACGCGGCCGGGGAACCGCGCCGGATCGGCCTCCCGGAGGGTGACGATGCCCTCCCACTCGACGGGCTCGGCCACCGCGAACCAGGTCACCGCGGCCTCGGCGCCGAACTCGCGGAACGTCGCGTCGGTCAGCCGCTCGGCGACCGCCTCCCGCAGGCCGTCGGCCGTCTCGGCGAGCCGGCGGCGCCACCACGCCGGTTCCGGGTCGGAGCGGCCGCGCGGGGACCAGCGCGTCCCCGCGCCGGCGAAGTCCGAGCGCCGCTCGGCGCCCGCGTCGTCCACCAGCACCCAGTGCCAGCCGTCCGGCTCGCCGCGCAGCAGCACCCGGGCGGGAACGCGTCCCCGGCCGGTCGCACCCTCATTTCGCATCCCGACGACCTTATCCGTATTCGTTGCGGCTCCTCAGGCGGTCGGCGACGCAAGTCGCGCCGGTCGGCCGCGACACGGCGGCGGCTGCTTGGCATGGGCGCCGATGGCGGTACGGTCGGACGGGTACGGCGCCTTGATCAACCGAACCCGGCCGACCTCGCGGAGGCAGCGTGACCCACCCCGACCAGGTTCTGCGTTCCGAGAAGGAGCGGGAGACGGTGAACGGCGCCGTGCGCGCGCTGCGTTCGGCCGCCCCCGCGGGCTGGCAGCGGCTCGACTTCGAGTTCCGCGCGACGGTCGGCATCGACAGCGCCTCCTTCGAGGTCGAGGGCCCGGGCGGCGGGCGCCGCACGGCCCTGCCCCCGGGCCAGGCCGTCGGGAAGATGGACGAGCTGCGCCGCGTCATGTACCGGGCCGACAAGGGCGCCTGGTTCACCGCGCGCCTCCAGGTCGAGCGCTCCGGCCACTTCAGCGCCGAGTTCGACTACGACGGCGAGCCCGACTTCACCCCGCCGCTGGCCCCGTCCGCGTACGTCCAGGACCTCGACCGCTTCCCCCGCGCGGCCGAGCACGTCCCCGACTGGCTCCGCGACAAGCTCGGGGACGCCTGACCGCCCGGTCGAAGCAGGCGGCGGAGCGGGGCAGACTGGACAGGTGCCCTCGACGCTCCCTGACGGAGATCCCGTGCCGGCCGACGGTGCGCTGCCCGGCGCTGCCCTGGACGGCCTCGGAAAGCGCCCGTTCGCCTTCTACGTGCACGTGCCCTTCTGCGTGACCCGGTGCGGGTACTGCGACTTCAACACCTACACGGCGACGGAGCTCGGCCCAGGGGCGAGCCGCGACTCCTACGCCGACACCGCGATCCGCGAGGTCCGCATGGCCCGGCGAGTGCTCGGCGACGTGGACCTTCCCGTGGAGACCGTCTTCGTGGGCGGCGGCACGCCGACCCTTCTCCCGCCGGACGACCTGGGCCGCGTCCTTTCCGCCATCGACGCCGAGTTCGGGCTCGCCCCGGGCGCGGAGGTCACCACCGAGGCCAATCCGGAGTCGGTGGACGAGGCGTACGTCGCCGGACTCCGCGAAGCCGGCTTCACGCGCGTCTCCTACGGCATGCAGAGCGCGCGCGAGCACGTCCTGGCCGTCCTGGAACGCGCGCACACGCCCGGACGCGTCCCGCAGGTCGTCGAGTGGACGCGCAAGGCGGGTTTCGAGCACATCAACCTCGACCTCATCTACGGGACGCCAGGGGAGACCGACGACGACTGGAGGGGCTCCCTGGAGGCGGCCCTGGCGGCGGAGCCCGACCACGTGTCCGCCTACGCGCTCATCGTCGAGGAGGGCACCCGCCTGGCGGCGCAGGTGCGGCGCGGCGAACTGACCGCCCCCGACGACGACGCCATGGCCGACCGCTACCTGATCGCCGACGAGCTGCTCAGCGGCAACGGCCTGCACTGGTACGAGATCTCCAACTGGGCCGCCGACCCGCGCGCCGCATGCCGGCACAACATGCTCTACTGGACGGGCGCCGACTGGTGGGGCGTCGGCCCGGGCGCCCACAGCCACGTCGGCGGCACCCGCTGGTGGAACGTCAAGCACCCCGCCGCCTACGCCGCCCGCCTCGCCGAGGGCACCACGCCCGCCCACGCCAGGGAGATCCTCACCGACGAGGACCGGCACATCGAACGCGTCATGCTCGAACTGCGCCTCGCCCAGGGCTGCCCCGCCCACCTCCTGGACGACGGCGCCGCCCGCAGAGCGATAGCCGACGGCCTGGTCGAGCCCGCCCCCTACGAGCAGGGCCGAGCCGTCCTCACCCTCAAGGGCCGCCTTCTGGCCGACGCCGTGGTCCGGGCCCTCACCTGACCTCCTCCAGGGGCCCTGGGCTAGGCGGTCACGAAGTCGATGAGTTCCTCCACGCGGCCGAGGAGGGCGGGCTCCAGGTCGGTGTAGGCGTTCACGGAGCCGAGGATGCGTTTCCAGGCGGCGCCCGTGTCGTCGCCCCAGCCGAGTTCGGCGATCACGCCCTCCTTCCAGGGGACGCCGCGGGGGATGCGGGGCCAGGCGCGGATGCCGACGGACGCGGGCTTGACGGCCTCCCAGATGTCGATGAAGGGGTGGCCGGTCACGAGGACGTGCGGCGAGGTGACCCGGGCGGCGATCCGCGACTCCTTGGACCCGTCCACGAGGTGGTCGACCAGGACGCCGAGGCGCCGTCCCTCCTCGGGTGCGAACTCCTCGACGATGGCGGGCAGGTCGTCCACGCCTTCGAGGTACTCGACGACGACGCCCTCGACGCGCAGGTCGTGGCCCCAGATCTTCTCGACCAGCTCGGCGTCGTGGAGGCCCTCCACGTAGATGCGGCTCTCCTTGGCGACCTGCGCCCGCAGGCCCTGGACGGCGATCGACCCGGAGGCCGACCGCGCCGGGCCCGCGGGCGCGGCGGAGGGCCGGACGAGGGTGACCGGTTTCCCGTCGATGAGGAACCCGGACCTGGTCAGCGGGAAGACCCGGCGCTTGCCGAACCGGTCCTCCAGGGTGACGCCGAACTTGTCGCAGCCGACCACGGCGCCGCAGAATCCGCTGTCGGGATCCTCGGCGACCAGGCCGGGCTCGGCGGGGACCTCCGGGATCTGGCCTTTGCGGGGCCGCCGCCAGTCGCCGCCCAGCACGTCGTTTCCGTAGTTCTTACTCCGCACAGATCCGCACATTAACCGGGCGGGACGCCCGTGCGGCGCCGCCCCGCGTTCTTCGGCGTGGCGGCGGTTTCCGGGCCGGATAGGATCACGCAGCCATGCGGAGAGTGCGGGGGCGCTCCAGTCGAGCCGTCCGGGCCGTAGACTTGGCACTCGAAAGCAAGGAGTGCCAGTGGCACGGACCGGCCGGACGAAGGAGGTGACATCGTGCTGGACGACCGGAAACTAGCGGTCCTGCGCGCCATCGTCGAGGACTACGTCTCCACCAACGAGCCGGTGGGATCCAAGGCGCTGGCCGACCGGCACAACCTCGGGGTGTCGCCCGCGACCATCCGCAACGACATGGCGGTGCTGGAGGAGCAGGGCTACATCGCCCAGCCCCACACCAGCGCCGGGCGCGTCCCCACCGACAAGGGCTACCGGCTGTTCGTCGACCGGCTGTCCACGATCAAGCCGCTGTCGGTCGCCGAGCGCCGCGCGATCGAGACGTTCCTGTCGGGGGCCTACGACCTCGACGACGTCGTCGGCCGGACGGTGCGGCTGCTCGCGCAGCTGACCCGGCAGGTCGCGGTGGTGCAGTACCCGTCGCTGACCCGCTCGGCGGTCCGGCACGTGGAGCTGGTCCCGGTGGCGGAGGGGCGGCTGCTGCTCGTCCTGATCACCAACACCGGCCGGGTCGAGCAGCGGGTCATCGAGACCGGGCAGATCTCCGAGGAATCGATCGGCCACCTGCGGGCGTTGCTCAACACGTGCCTGGACGGGCTCGGTTTCGGCGAGGTCCCGGCGGCCGTGGCGGACCTGCCCGACAAGGTGGGCCCGGACGAGCGGCCGGTGGCGGCGGCGGTCCTGTCGGTCCTGCTGGAGACGCTCGTCGAGAAGCACGAGGAGAAGATCGTTTTCGCCGGGGCGGCCAACCTCGCCGCCGTGGACTTCTCGCAGAGCCTGCGGGAGGTGCTGGTGGCGCTGGAGGAGCAGGTGGTCCTCATGCGGCTGCTCGGCGAGACCGGCGACTCCTCTACAGTTACGGTGCGGATCGGCACCGAGAACCCCGACCTGGGGCTCAAGTCGACCTCGGTCGTCGCCGCCGACTACGGGGTGGGCGACCTCACTCTGGCCCGGCTGGGAGTGCTCGGGCCGACACGCATGGATTACCCCAGCACGATGGGAGCGGTACGGGCAGTGGCACGCTACGTGGGACAGATCCTGGCGGGGTCGTAAGTGGCGAACGACTACTACGCGACCCTGGGCGTCCGGCGGGACGCCAGCGCCGACGAGGTCAAGAAGGCCTACCGCCGGCTCGCGCGGGAACTCCACCCGGACGTCAACCCGGATCCGGAGACCCAGGAGCGGTTCAAGGAGATCACCCAGGCCTACGAGGTGCTCTCCGACCCCAAGAAGCGCGAGATGTACGACCTCGGCGCGGACCCGTTCGCGTCCGCGGGCGGGGCCGGGGCCGGCGGGTTCGGCGGCGCCGGGTTCCCGTTCAGCGACATCATGGACGCCTTCTTCGGCACCGCGACCTCGCGGGGCCCGCGGTCGCGCGCGCGGCGCGGCCGCAACGCGACGCTGCGGGTCGAGCTCGACCTCGCCGAGACCGCGTTCGGCACCACCCGCGAGCTGTCCATCGACACGGCGGTCGCCTGCACGACCTGCGAGGGGTCGGGCTGCGCGCCCGGCACCCACCCGGAGACGTGCGAGACGTGCCACGGCCGCGGCGAGGTGCAGCAGGTCCAGCGCTCGTTCCTCGGCCAGGTCATGACGGCCCGGCCGTGCCCGGCGTGCGGCGGCTTCGGCTCGGTGATCCGCAACCCGTGCACCGAGTGCTCCGGCGACGGCCGGGTCCGCACCCGGCGCACCGTCAAGGTCAAGATCCCGGCCGGCGTGGAGAACGGCATCCACATCCAGCTCGCCGGCGAGGGCGAGATCGGCCCGGGCGGCGGCCCGCCCGGCGACCTGTTCCTGGAGATCGTGGAGAAGCCGCACCCGATCTACGAGCGGGAGGGCGACGACCTGCACTGCACGGTCGAGATCCCGATGACGGCGGCGGCGCTCGGGACCAGCGTCACGATCGAGACGCTGGACGCCGCCGAGAGCGTCGACATCAAGCCCGGAACGCAGTCGGGCCAGGTCATCACGCTCTACAACCGTGGCGTCCGGCACCTCAACGAGAGCGGCCGCGGCGATCTGATGATCCACGTCAACGTGGAGACGCCGAACAGGCTCGACGAGGAGCAGGAGGAGCTGCTGCGGCGGCTCGCGGTGCTGCGCGGCGAGGAGCGCCCGCCCGGCAGGTTCGCCCCCGGGCAGCGCGGCGTGTTCTCCCGTCTCAAGGACGTCTTCAACCAGCACTGAAGCGCGGTGGCGGCGGCCTACGAGGAAGGCCGCCGCGGCGATTGAGGAGCAGGGTGGCAGCGATGAGCGACGCCCGCCGGAGCCCCGGTTCTCCCGGACGGCTCGGATGAGCCCGCCGGTCTTTCTCGCCGGAACCGCCGAGCTGGAACGCGACCGCGTCCTGCTCGACGGGCCCGAGGGCCGGCACGCGGCGGCCGTGCGGCGGCTGCGGCCGGGGGAGCGGGTCGACCTGACCGACGGCGAGGGCCTGCTGGCCGAATGCGTCGTCACCGCGGCCGACCGGGCGTCCCTCACGCTGGACGTGCTGGCCCGGCACCGGGAGCCCCCGCCCGCGCCCCGCCTCGTGGTCGTCCAGGCCCTCCCGAAGGGCGACCGGGGCGAGCTCGCGGTCGAGACCATGACCGAGGTCGGCGTCGACGAGATCGTCCCGTGGTCGGCGTCCCGGTGCGTCACCCGCTGGCGCCCGGAGCGGCGCGACAAGGCCCTCGGACGCTGGCGCGCGACCGCCCGCGAGGCCGGCAAGCAGGCGCGGCGCGGCCGCCTGCCCGAGGTGGCGGAGCTGGAGTCCACCGAGGACGTCGCCGAGCGGATCGCCGGCGCGTCCCTCGCCCTGGTCCTGCACGAGGAGGCCGAGGCGCCGCTGAGCGCCGTGGAGCCGCCCGAGCGGGGCGACATCGTCCTCGTGGTCGGCCCCGAGGGCGGGATCAGCGAGGACGAGCTGGAGCGCTTCGCCGCGGCGGGCGGGCGTCCGGCTCGGCTCGGCCCGACCGTCCTGCGCACCTCGACCGCGGGAGTCGCGGCGGCCAGCGTGCTGCTGGCCGCCACCGGCCGCTGGTAGCGCCGGCGGGCGCCGTCACGGGGTGGTGGCGGGGTTCTGCTC
Organism: Actinomadura sp. NPDC000929; assembly: GCF_040492065.1. Classification (NCBI taxonomy): domain Bacteria; kingdom Bacillati; phylum Actinomycetota; class Actinomycetes; order Streptosporangiales; family Thermomonosporaceae; genus Actinomadura; species Actinomadura sp. NPDC000929. The sequence goes on from NZ_JBEUPA010000028.1 coordinate 43,838, forward strand.
GGTCGTCACCGCGGGCTCGCTCGTCTCGGACGGCGTCGGCTGCTCGGTGGGCTTGCTCGGCGGCGGGGGCGTCGTGGACGTGGGCGGGGCCGGCGTAGTGGGGGGCGCCTGCGTCGGGGTCTCGCTCGGGCACGGCGTGGTCGCCGGCGTCGGCGTGGCGGTCGAGCCGGCCGAGGCGCCCGGCGAGGGGATGCGGCACGACGACAGCCCCGGCGAGGAACTGGTGCTCGGCGTCTGCGGGGTGCTCGGCTCTCCCGACGTGCTGGCGCCCGGCGAGGACGGGACGGGGAACTCGGGGTCGATCCCCGGGCCGGTGCGGTCCCCGGCGGTGTCGTCGCCCCCGTCGCCGGACGGGCTGTTGCTGCCGACCGACTGCTGGATCATGTCGATCGTCTGCGGCGCCGTCACGCCCAGCGCGGCGATCAGCACGGCCGCGGCCACGGCGAGGAGGGGGCGCGCCCAGTTCACGGTGAACCGGTCGAACCCGAAGCGCGCCGGGCCGAACCGTCCGAGGCCGGTCCGGCGGCGCCGGCCGTCGGCGATACGGGCCTGGATGCGCTCCAGGCCGTCGCCCGCGGGGTTGACCGAGTCCGCCTCCGCGTGCAGGGCGCGGCGGAGGATCTCGCCGTGCTCGTCGTGGGGGTCGGTGGTCATGAGAACTGCTCCAGGACGTTGCGTAGCGCGGTCATGCCGCGCGCCGTATGACTCTTCACGGCGCCGCGGGAGATGCCCATCGCGTTGGCGATCTCCGCTTCGGACAGATCGGCGTAGTAGCGAAGGACGAGCGCCTCCCGCTGGCGGGCGGGGAGCCGGGAGAGCGCGTCGATCACCGCCGAGCGCTCCAGCTCTCCGATGGCGCCGGCTTCCGCGCTCGGCGCGTCGGGCAGGCCCTTGGGGGCGTACTTCTCGACGACGGCGCGGTGCCGGAGCACCGATCGCGACCGGTTGACCACCGACTGGCGCAGGTACGACAGGGCCTTGTCCGGGTCGCGCAGCCGGCGCCAGCCGCCGTGCATCGCGACGAACGCGTCCTGCACGACCTCCTCGGCCGTCCCCGCGTCCCGGACGAGCATGGCCGCCAGGCGCACCAGCGAACGGTAGTTGGCGCTGTAGAGGGCGGTCACCGCCTGATCGGCGTCCCAGGCGACGGCCACCGCGCCCGCCGTGCCCCTGGCCACGAGGGTCTCGGTCACGTCAGTGGGACGCGCACCCTCGTCGCTCGGTTTACGAAAGGGCATGTCCTGGTTTGCCTCGGTCACCTATCCGCCGCCTTTGCCGGCCCCCCGCCGTCCATTCGGACGGGCGCGTCCGAACCGACGTGATCCGGGCGTTCCCGCCGGGGGCGAGATGTGCCGCAACGCCTTGCGAACCGGGGGGTTACGCCTGAGCTGACAACCTTAGCCAGTGGCCGGTCGAAATGCCGACCGCTACGGCGATTCGATCGACGGGAATCCTGTCCGGCCGGGACGGCCGCGATCCGTGCCCGCGCCGGTCCCGATAGGATTTCCGCGCGGTCGCGGACCGCCGCGAGGGGAGACAGATGACCGACTGCCTGTTCTGCAAGATCGTTTCTGGGGACGTGCCCGCCACGATCGTCCGCGAGTCGGCGGGGACGGTGGCGTTCCGCGACATCAACCCCCAGGCGCCGACGCACGTGCTGGTCATCCCGCGTGACCACCACCCGACGGTCGGTGAGCTGGCCGCCTCGGACGCCGAGCTGCTCGCCGAGATGGTGCGCGAGGCCCACGAGGTCGCCGCCGACGAGGGCGTCGCCGAGACCGGCTACCGGATCGTGTTCAACACCGGCTCCCAGGCGGGCCAGACGGTGTTCCACGTGCATGCCCACGTGCTGGGCGGACGTGGCCTGAACTGGCCGCCCGGCTGAGCCGCCCGCCGCGCGCGGAAAAATGCTGCGGCGGTGTGTCGGGGGTCGCCAGTACGATGGAACCGGTACACCAGGACACCCGGAGCAGACAGAAGGCAGGTCCGATAGGCCGCAAGGCCCGGCTGATGGTCGAATCAACTCACGCGAGGGCAACCCGCACGGGGCGCGACGACCGGACAGGCTCGCGCTCGCAGATCAAGATCGTGGTGCCGGACGACCACTCGATGGTGAGCCTGCTGGGCTCCCGGGATGAGTTGCTCCACGCGATCGAGCACGCGTTCGGCGCCGGCATCGACATCCACGTCCGCGGCAACGAGATCACCGTGACCGGCCCGGAGGACGAGACCGACCTCGTCTCGCGGCTGTTCACCGAGATGCTCGAACTGCTGAAGGGCGGCACCCAGCTCACCCCGGACGCCGTCGAGCGCAGCCTGGCGATGCTGCGCGGCGAGAGCGGCGCGCGTCCCGCGGAGGTCCTCACCCTGGACGTGCTGTCCAGCCGGGGCCGGACCATCCGCCCGAAGACGCTGAACCAGCGGCGGTACGTCGACGCGATCGACAAGCACACGATCGTCTTCGGCATCGGCCCGGCCGGCACCGGCAAGACGTACCTCGCCATGGCCAAGGCCGTCCGCGCCCTGCAGGACAAGCAGGTCAACCGGATCATCCTGACGCGGCCCGCCGTCGAGGCGGGCGAGCGGCTCGGCTTCCTGCCGGGAACGCTCTACGAGAAGATCGACCCGTACCTGCGCCCCCTGTACGACGCGCTCCACGACATGGTCGACCCCGACTCGATCCCGCGCCTGATGGCCGCGGGCACCATCGAGGTCGCCCCCCTGGCGTACATGCGCGGCCGCACCCTCAACGACTCGTTCATCATCCTGGACGAGGCGCAGAACACCTCGCCCGAGCAGATGAAGATGTTCCTCACCCGGCTCGGGTTCGGGTCGAAGGTCGTGGTGACCGGCGACGTCACCCAGGTCGACCTGCCGAACGGGCAGCTGAGCGGGCTGCGCGTCGTCCAGGAGATCCTGGACGGCGTCCAGGACATCCACTTCTCCCGGCTGGACAGCCGCGACGTCGTGCGCCACAAGCTCGTCACCGAGATCGTCGACGCCTACAACCGGTTTGACGAGAAGCAGGTCCCGCAGATCAAGCAGGGCGCGGCGCGCGGCGGCCCCCGCAAGCGGGGGCGGCAGTGAGCATCGAGGTGCTGAACGAGTCGGACGCCGAGGTCGACGAGAAGGCCATCGCCGACCTGTGCCGGCACGTCCTGGACGGGATGCGCGTCCACCCGCTGGCCGAGCTGTCGGTGCTGCTGGTCGACGAGGACGCGATGACCGAGCTGCACGTGAAGTGGATGGACGAGCCGGGCCCGACCGACGTCCTGTCGTTCCCCATGGACGAGCTGCGACCCGGGCACATGTCCGGCGGCGCCGACGAGGACGGCGAGGCCGACCCGGGGCTGCTCGGCGACGTCGTGCTGTGCCCCGCCGTCGCCGAGAAGCAGGCGAGGGAGGCCGGGCACAGCACCGCGGAGGAGCTGGAGCTGCTGTGCACGCACGGCATCCTGCACCTTCTGGGCTACGACCACGCCGAGCCGGAGGAGCACCGGGAGATGTTCGGCCTTCAGGCCGAGCTCCTCACCTCCTGGCGGGAGAAACGCGGCGGTTGATGAGCACCGCGCAGGCGTGGCTGTCCGCCCTGGCGGTGGGCCTGGTGTTCTTGGCGGGCCTGCTGGCCGGCACCGAGACGGCGCTCGCCCGGGTCTCGCGCGTCACGGTCGAGGAGGCGCTCCGGGAGGGGCGGCGCGGCGCCAGGCGGCTGGCGGAGGTCGTCGCCGACCCGGCCCGCTACGTCAACATGGTCCTGCTGCTGCGGATCGGCTGCGAGCTGGTCGCCACCGTGATCGTCGCGAATCTGTGCATCTCCTGGCTGGACGAGACGTGGCGCGCCTACGTCACGGCCGCCGCCGTGATGATCGTCGTCAGCTACGTGGTGATCGGGGTGGGGCCGCGCACCCTCGGCATCCAGCACGCCGACCGGATCGCGCTGGCGGGCGCCGCCGTGATCCACCCGGTGACCCGGGTGTTCGGGCCGCTGCCCCGGCTGCTGATCCTGCTCGGCAACGCCCTCACGCCCGGCAAGGGGTTCCGGGAGGGCCCGTTCGCCTCCGAGGCGGAGCTGCGCGACCTGGTCGACCTCGCCGAGCAGCGCAGCCTGATCGAGCCGGTCGAGCGGGAGATGATCCACTCGGTGTTCGAGCTGGGCGACACCCTCGTCCGCGAGGTGATGGTGCCGCGCACCGACATCGTGTTCGTCGAGCGCACGAAGACCCTGCGGCAGGCGATGTCGCTGGCGCTGCGCAGCGGCTTCTCCCGCATCCCCGTAGTCGGCGAGAACGAGGACGACGTCGTCGGCATCGCCTACCTCAAGGACATTGTCCGGCGCAGCCAGGAGCACCGGGAGGGCGAGTCGGTCGAGACGGTCGACTCGGTCATGCGGCCCGCCACCTACGTCCCCGACAGCAAGCCGATCGACGAGCTGCTGCGCGAGATGCAGGCCCGGCAGATCCACGTGGCGATCGTCATCGACGAGTACGGCGGCACCGCGGGCCTGGTCACCATCGAGGACATCCTGGAGGAGATCGTCGGTGAGATCACCGACGAGTACGACGTGGAGACCCCGCCGGTGACCTGGCTCTCCGACGACGCGGCCCGCGTCACCGCCCGCCTGCCCGTGGAGGACCTCGCCGAGCTGTTCGACGTGGAGATCGACGCCGAGGACGTCGAGACGGTCGGCGGCCTGCTCGCGCACGCGCTCGGCCGCGTCCCGATCGAGGGGTCCACCGCCGAGGTCGCCACGAACGAGGCCTCCACCGGCGAGCCCGGCCCCGTGCTGTCCCTCAAGGCCGAGACGATCGCCGGGCGCCGCAACCGGGTCGGGACCGTCCTGGTGCGGCGGCTCGGCGCCCCGCCGGCGGACGCCAGGAGCCGGGAGGCCTCGGACCACTCCCGCTGACGGTCCCGGCCGCGGGCCGGTTCAGCCGCGGACGATGTCGCGGACGCTGCCGTCGGGGGCGGCGAGCAGGACCGGGGCCTTGGGGCCGAGGTCCCTGACGGCGGCGACGTCGGCGGGGTCGGCGGCCTCGGCGGCGGTGACGACGGCGGCGGCCTCCAGGTCCTCGGCGCCGCTGGATACGGCCATCGCGACGGCGACCTTGAGCGCCGAGAGCTTCAGGGACGGCAGGTCCACGCTCGTGGCGGAGTAGGTGCGGCCCGTCTCGTCGCGCACGGCGGCGCCCTCGGCGGCGCCCGTGCGGGCCCGCGCCGACCGGGCCAGGGTGATGATCTTCGCGTCCTCGGCGTTCAGCTCGCTCACGCCCCCCAGCGTACGGGCAACGCGGGCGGGCGGGACGGGCGGCTCGGCGGTCCGCCCGGCCGGATCGGCGGACCGCAAGTCGGCGCCAAGTGGACGGCAAGGGGCGCACGCGAGCCTGGGGAGCGTCGAACAACGCCGTTCTGGGGGAGAAGTGATGTCCCGTCTGCTCTACCGCCTGGGAAGGGCCGCCGCTCTGCGGCCCTGGCGGTTCATCGTCGTCTGGCTGGTGCTCGTCGCCGCGATGGCCGGACTGTCCGGTGTCGCCGGGGGCGCCCTGCACGACAACTACACGCTGACCGGGACGGGCTCGCAGCAGGCCACCGACCTGCTGAAGGAGCGGTTCCCCGCGCTGGCGGGGGCCGACGCGCGGGTCGTGGTGCACGCGGAGACGGGCCGGGTCGACCAGGCGAAGCTGGCGGCGGCGGCGACGGAGCTGCGCGGGCTGCCGCACGTCAGCGGCGTCGACCCGGCGCAGATCGGCAAGGGAGGCGCGACCGCGCTGATGACGGTCCGGTACTCGGTGCCGGTCACCGACCTCGGGCCCAAGGAGACCCTCGACCTGCTGCGGTCGGCGACGCGGAGCCTGGACGCCGCCGGCTACCAGGTGGAGTTCGGCGGCCAGGTCCCCGAGAACGTGACCGCGCCCGGCGGCGTCGCCGAGGCGATCGGGATCGTGGCGGCCCTGGTCATCCTGCTGCTGGCGTTCGGGTCCGTGGTGGCGGCCGGGCTGCCGCTCGCCGTCGCGCTGGCCGGTCTCGGCGTCGGCGTGTCCGGAATCACGCTGGTCGCCGCGTTCACCGACGTCGCGACCACCGCGCCGACGCTCGCCACCATGGTCGGTCTCGGGGTCGGCATCGACTACGCGCTGTTCGTCCTGACCCGCCACCGGGAGGGGCTCGCGGAGGGCCTCGACGTCCCGGAGGCGGTGGGACGCGCCATCGCGACCGCGGGCCTGTCGGTGATCTTCGCGGGGTTCACGGTGCTCCTGGCGCTGTGCGGGCTGGTGCTGTCGCGGATCCCGGTGTTCATGACGATGGGGTTCACCACCGGGATCGTCGTCGCGGCGACCGTGCTGAGCGCGGTCACGCTGCTGCCGGCCGTACTGGGCCTCGCCGGCCGCCGGGTGCTGCGCCGCCGCGACCGCGCCGCCGGCGCGGCGATCGCCGTGGAGTCGCCGCGGGTGCGGCGGTGGGCCGTGCACGTCGGCCGGCACCCCTGGCCGTGGCTGCTCGCCGCCGGCGTGCTGATGCTCACGCTCGCCGCCCCGGCGCTCGGCATGCGGACGTGGCCGAGCGACGCCAGCAGCGAGCCCACGTCCAACACCGTCCGCCAGGCCTACGACCTGGTCGCCGAGGGCTTCGGCGCGGGCGCCAACGGGCCGCTCGTCGTCGCCGTCGACCTCACCCGGACCGACGAGGCGTCCCTGCCGGGGCTGCGGGACCGGCTGGAGGCCACCGAGGGCGTCGCGTCCGTGGCGCCGCCGCAGGCCTCCCCGCGCGGCGACGCCGCGGTGATCATGGTGACGCCGGACTACGGGCCGCAGGACGCGCGGGTGACCGGTCTCGTCGACCGGATCCGGGCCGACGTGCTGCCGCCCGACACCGAGGTCACCGGGCTGACCGCCATCTACGTGGACCTGTCCCGGGTGCTGTCGGACCGGCTGTGGCCGGTGATCGGCGTGGTGGTCGCGACGTCGTTCGTGATGCTGATGATCGTGTTCCGGTCGCTGCTGGCGCCGCTGAAGGCCGCGGCGATGAACCTGCTGTCGATCGGCGCCGCGTACGGGGTGCTCACGGCCGTGTTCCAGTGGGGGTGGGGCGCGGAACTGCTCGGCCTGCCGCACAGCGTCCCGGTGTCGTCGTTCATCCTGCTGCTGATGTTCGCCGTCCTGTTCGGCGTCTCCATGGACTACGAGGTCTTCCTGCTCTCGCGGGTCCGGGAGGAATGGCTGCTGCACGGCGACGCGCGCGGCTCGGTGTCCACCGGGCTCGCCGCGACCGGCCGGGTGATCAGCAGCGCGGCACTGATCATGGTGGCGGTGTTCCTCGGCTTCGCCGCCGACCCCGGCCTGGTGATCAAGCAGATGGGGGTCGGGCTCGCGGTCGCGGTGGCGCTGGACGCGACGGTCGTGCGCCTCGTGCTGGTGCCGGCCACGATGTCGCTGCTCGGACGGGCGAACTGGTGGCTGCCGAAGCCGCTCGCCCGCGTGCTGCCGGCGATCGACCTGCACGGCGGCGCGGCGCCCGCGCGGCCCGCCGAGCGGCGCCCCGAGCCCAGCCGCGCGTAGCCGGGGGAGTCACCACAGAAGGGCGGCATGTCCCGGTTAGGCTGATCGGGACATGTCGCCAGTCGTACGCGTTCTCGGGGCCTTCGGGGCCGAGGTGGCCGGAACCGCCGCCGACCTCGGCGGTCACCGGCAGCGCTCCGTGCTCGCCCGCCTCGTCGCCGCGCGGGGCCGCATGGTGCCCGCCGACCGGCTCGTCGACGAGCTGTGGGCGGGCACGCCCCCGCCGCGCGCCGCCGCCGGCCTCCAGTCCTTCGTGTCCCACCTGCGCCGCGCGCTCGAACCGGACCGCCCGCCCCGCACGCCCGCGCGGATCCTGGTCACCGAGCCGCCGGGGTACGCGCTCCGGCTGCCGGACGGCGCCGTCGACGCGTGGCGGTTCGACGCGCTGATCGACGAGGCCGCCGAGCTGGCGGCGGCCGACCCGCGGGAGGCGCGCCGCCGCGCGGAGGCGGCGCTCGCCGAGTGGCGCGGGCCCGCCTACGCCGAGTTCGGCGGCCTTCCGTGGGCCGCGGCCGAGACCGCCCGCCTGGACGAGCGGCGCCGGCTGGCGGTCGAGCACCGCGCCGCGGCCATGCTGAGGCTCGGATCGGCCGCCGAGGCCGTCCCCGACCTGGAGACCCACGCCGCCGCCAACCCGCTGCGCGAGGAGGCGTGGCGGCTGCTGTCCCTCGCCCTCTACCGCGCCGGGCGCCAGGGCGACGCCCTCGCCGCGCTGCGCCGCGCCCGCGCGGCCCTCACCGAGCAGCTCGGCGTCGATCCCGGCCCGGCGCTGCGCCGCCTGGAGAGCGACATCCTGGCGCAGGAGCCCGCGCTGGGCGAGCCGGAGCGGCCGGCGCCGGCGCGTCCCGCCCTGCGGCTCGCGCCCGCGCCCCGTCCCGGCGAGGGCCCGGCCTTCGTCGGCCGCGTCCAGGAACTGGCGCGGCTGGAGGAGGCCGCCGGGAACGCCGCCGCGGGCCGCGGCGGCGTCGTCATCGTCTGCGGCGACGCTGGGATGGGCAAGACCGCGCTCGCCGAGAGGCTCGCGCGCGACCTGGCCGGCCGGGGCTGGACGTGCGCATGGGGGACGGCGCCGGAGACCGCCGGTGCGCCCGCCGCCTGGCCCTGGGCCGAACTGCTGCGCGACCTGGCGTCCGCCGCCCCGCCCGCCGAGGGCCTCGCCGGACGGCTCGGGGCCCTCCTGGACGACTCCGTCATCGGGCGCGGCGACGCCGACGTCGTCACGGGGCGGTTCCGGCTCCACCTGGCCGTCGGCGACTACCTCGCCGAGCTCGCGGACACGGCGCCGCTCCTGCTCATCCTGGACGACCTGCACTGGGCCGACGAGGAGACCCTCGCCCTGCTGATCCGGCTCGCCGGGGGGCTGCGGGACCGCCGCGTCCTGCTGCTGGCCACGTTCCGCCAGACCGAGGTGCCGGACGGCCTCGCCGCCGCGCTGGCCGCGCTCGCCCGGCACGAGCCCGCGCGGATCGAGCTGGCCGGGCTGTCGCCGGCGGAGGTCGCGGCCCTCGTCCGCGACACCTGCGCCACCGGCCTGGACGACGCGGAGCTGTCCGCGATCGCCGAGCGCACGGGCGGTAACCCGTTCTTCACCCGGGAGACGGCCCGCCTCCTGGACGCGGAGGGGCTGCCCGCCGCCACCCGCCGGGTCCCCGCCGGCGTCGGCGACGTGCTGCGCCGCCGTGTCGCGCGGCTGCCGGGACCGGTCCAGACCGTGCTGCGCGACGCCGCCGTCATCGGCCGGGACGCCGACCTGCGCGTCCTGACCGACCTGGCGGGGGACGAGGAGACGGTGATCGAGGCCGTGGAGGCCGGGCTGGCCGCGGGCCTGGTCACCGAGCCCGCGCCCGGCCGGATCCGGTTCGCGCACGCCCTCGTCCGCGACACCCTCTACGCGGGCGTGTCCAGGGCCCGCCTCACCCGCGTGCACGGCCGCGTCGCCGCCGCGCTGGAGCGCCACCTCCCGGGGGAGGCCGCCGCGCTCGCGCACCACTACCTCGAATCCGGCGCCGACCCGGACAAGGCCGTCCGGTACGCGCGGCGCGCCGCCGCGGCCGCCGAGGCGCGGTTCGCGCACGGCGCCGCGGCCGACCTGTGGGGGCGCGCCGTCGAGACGCTCCGCGCGCAGGGCCCGGAGGCGACCCGCGACCGGCTGGAGGCGGAGGCCGCCGCGATCCGGGCGAGCGCCCTCGCCGGGCAGATCGTCGACGCCCGGGCCCGGCGCATCGCCGCCATCGCCGACGCCCGCGCGTTCGGCGACGTCCGCCTGCTCGCCCGGATCATCGTCGCCTTCGACGTCCCCACGCTGTGGACGAGCCGCGAGTACGGGACCCTCGACCTCACCGTCGTGGAGGCCACCGACGAGGCGCTGGCGAGCCTCCCCGAGACCGAGCCGGAGTCGCGGGTCAGGCTGCTGACCACGCTGGCGATCGAGTCGGAGGGCGAGCAGCACGACCGGGGCGCCGCGGCCGCCGCCGCGGCGCTGCGCCTGGCCCGCGCGCTGGGCTCGCCCGAGCTGATCGCCCTCGCCCTCAACGGCGCCTACATCAACGCCTACCGGAGCGCGGAGGGGCTCACCGAGCGGCGCCGGTTCGCGTCCGAGCTGCTCGACCTCGCCGTCGAGCACGACCTCGGCACCTACCGCGTCCTCGCGCACCTGCAACTCCAGCAGACGAGCGTCGCCGCGCTCGACCTGCCCGCCGCGCACCGGCACCGCGCGGAGGGGCGCCGGCTCGCCGAGCAGTACGGGCTGCCGCTGCTGGCCCGCATCGCGGACTGGTACACGGCCCTGGTGCGCGCCTTCGCCGCCCGCCCGGACGAGGCGGAACGCGCGTTCGCCGAGGTCGGCGGCTCCATCGGCCGGACCCGGATCTGGTTCAGCGAGCGCGGCATGGCGCTCCTCGGCCCCTTCTGCCTGCGGCTCGTCCAGGGGCGGGCCGAGGAGGCGATGGAGGAGGCCGCCTGGCTGCACGAGCAGTGGAGGCACGTCGCCGCGACCGCCGACATCTACGCGCTCACCCTGGCCTCCGCGGGCCGCACCGCCGAGGCCCGCCGGGTGGTGGCGGGCGCCGGGCCCGTGCGGCTCGACTACTTCTTCGACCTGACCATGGCGGTCCGCGGCCTGCGCGCCGTCGCCCTGGACGACCGGCCCCTGGCCGAGGAGGCCTACGCGGCGCTGCTGCCCTACGAGGACCACTTCTCCGGCGGCGCCACCGCCGTCGCGACGGTCGGCCCGGTCGCGCAGGTCCTCGGCGACCTCGCCCGTTTCCTGGACCGCCCCGCCGAGACCGCCGCCGCCCACTACCGCACGGCGGTCGAGGTCGCGAACCGCCTCGAAGCCCCCTTCTGGGCAGAGAAGGCCACCGCCTCCCTCACCGCCCTGGGCACAGCGGCATGACCGCGCCCCCTCCAACCCGACTAAACTGGCGGGCGCATCTACGGCCGCGGAAGGCAAGGTCGCCGATGCCGGCGATGGAGGGTCGCAAGGCCCGAACAAGGAGAAAAGGCCATAAGCGCACCCGTTCTGATGGACGCACCGACCCCGGCCACTGTCGCCACCCCCAACGACCTTTATGGCTGCGATCGCGTCCGAAGGCAGGTTCGAGCGGTGCGAGAATCTGATCGCGCAGCGAGCCGCCAAGGCGAGTCGGAGCGATGCCAGCGATCGCCAGCGGTGCTCGACGATGGAGGGCCGCAAGGCCCGAAGGAGGAGGGCGCTGCAATGAGCACAGCGAGACGGAGCGATGCCGGCGATCGCTCGCTTTTCTCGACGATGGAGGGCCGCAAGGCCCGAAGGAGGAGAGAAAGGCCATGAACAGCGGTTTCGCTTGCTTCATCGGGCGGCCCAACGTGGGCAAGTCGACGTTGATGAACGCGCTGGTGGGGACGAAGGTGGCGATCACCAGCAGCCGTCCGCAGACGACGCGGCGGGCCATCCGGGGGATCGTGCACCGTCCCGACGCGCAGCTCGTGGTGGTCGACACCCCCGGTCTGCACAAGCCCCGGACGCTTCTCGGGGAGCGGCTCGACAGCCTCGTGCGGTCCACGCTGACCGAGGTGGACGTGATCGGGTTCTGCGTGCCCGCCGACCAGCCGGTCGGGCCCGGCGACAAGTACATCGCCAGGGAGCTGGCGGGGGTGAAGAAGACGCCCGTGGTCGCGATCGTCACCAAGACCGACCTCGCCGCGCCCGAGCAGGTGGCCGAGCAGCTCCTCGCGGTCGGGCGGCTCGGGGAGTTCGCCGACATCGTGCCGTGCTCCGCCGAGAGCGGCTTCCAGGTCGACCTCGTCGGCGACCTGCTGATCTCCCATCTGCCGGAGGGGATGCCGCTCTACCCCGAGGGCGATCTCACCGACGAGCCCGAGCAGGTCCTCGTCGGCGAGCTGATCCGCGAGGCGGCGCTGGAGGGCGTCCGGGACGAGCTGCCCCACTCGATCGCCGTCGTCGTGGACGAGATGGCGCCCCGCGAGGGACGCGAGGACCTCGTCGACGTCTACGCGCACCTGTTCGTCGAGCGGTCCAGCCAGAAGGGGATCATCATCGGGCACAAGGGCTCGCGGCTGCGGGAGGTCGGCGCGGCGGCCCGCCGGCAGATCGAGGCGCTGCTCGGCACGAAGGTGTTCCTCGACCTGCGCGTCAGCGTCCTCAAGGACTGGCAGCGCGACCCCAAGCAGCTCCGCAGGCTCGGCTTCTACGACTGACCGGCGTCCTCCGGGTCCTGCTCGGAGGTCCGGGGCTTTCCACCGGGCTCCTTCTTCGGGGCGTCCTCCGGGGGCGGGGCGTCCTCGTGCGGGGGGTCCTGGCGGCCCCACGCCTGGTCCTCCGACGGCCAGGCGGCGTACTCGCCGGTCGGTGCCTGCTCCGGGTACTGCTGGCCGGTGTACTGCGGGTCGGTGTACTGCGGGTCCGTGTAGGGGTGCCGCGGGTAGTCCCCGTCCGGGCGCCGCTGCGACTTGGCGACCTTGTCGCTGACCGGGCGGGCGAGGCTGAAGCCGACCACGAGCAGGGCCGCGACGACCGCGAGGTACCAGCCGAACCGGACGGTGATCTGGTAGCCGAGGTCCAGGCCGGTCCGGGGCAGGTCGTCGCGGACGTGGCCGAGCCGCAGCACGAAGATCCCGCACACCAGCAGGGCGAGCATGCCGGGGACCGCGGCGAGCGCGCCGATCCGGGCGTCGCGCCCGATCAGGTCCCAGGCGGCCAGCGCGATGGCGATCACGGCGAGGACCGGGACGGCGAGGACGATGTCGTCGGCGTCGATGCCCGCGACGCTGCCGAGGTCGCGGCTCAGCGAGCGGCCGAACAGGTCGACGACGACCTCGGCGCGCGCCCACGGAAGGAACGCCGACACCAGCAGGAGCGACGCGGCGGCGATCAGGGCGAGGACCCAGGCGGCGCCGCCGGTCCGGGAGGACGCGGCGGGCGGGGAGGGGACGGTCTCGGCCTGGCCGTCGTGCTGCGGCGGGTAGCCGTCGACGGGCGGCAGGAAGGACGGGCGCGACCGCGCGCGTCCCGCGTCGGATCCCAGGTCACCGGTCATGAACCCAGCGTAAACGCACGGCGGGCATTGTCCGGGAGGTCCACCCGGGGCGCCCGCGGGTCGGTAGGTTGGGGCGAAGTCCGTTATGGGAGGAGAGCGCCGGTGTTGCTCGTTTTTGGCCTGACGGCGGTGTTCCGTACGGTCAGCGAGGGGACGTTCCACTGCCCGCGGTGCGGCGGCGACCGCGCCTACCGCCGGCGCGCCGGACGCCGCTGGTTCTCGGTCTTCTTCGTCCCGATGGTGCCGCTGTGGCGCCTCGGGCAGGCCGTGGAGTGCCGCACCTGCCGCGCCCGCCTCCCCGTGTCGGCCCTGCGGGCGCCGACCGCGCAGCAGATGGCCGAGGCCCTGGCCGCCGGGATGCGGGCCGCCGCGGCCCTGGTGCTGCGCTCGGGCGACCCGGCCGACGCCGCGGCCCGCGCCCGCGCGGTCGCGACGGTCACCGGGTACGGCGAGCCCGACTACGACGCGGACGCCGTGGACACCGATCTGGCGCTGCGCCGCACGTTCCTCGAGCAGGAGGTCGTCCGGGCCGGGGCGCACCTCGCCGTCGAGGCCAAGGAGTGGTTCCTCGCGCAGGCCGTCCGGATCGGGCTGGCGGACGGGCCGCTCGGCGAGGGGGAGCGGCTCGCCCTGCACGGCATCGCCGACCTGCTCGGCATGTCCCGCGCCTACGCGCTCGGCGTCATCGTGACGACGGAGGGGGCGGCGCGCTGACATGGACGCCGCCGCCGGTACCGCATCCGCGGGCAGGGCGCTGGTCCGGCCGCCGGGCCCGCGTCTCGCCGAGGGCCTCGTCACCCATGCCGCCCGCCGCCCGGTGGACGTGGAGCTCGCCGAGCGCCAGCACGCGGCGTACGTCGCGGCGCTGCGCGCGGCGGGCTGGAGCGTCCGCGCCGTCGCACCCGCCGACGACCTGCCCGACGCCGTGTTCGTCGAGGACGCCCTGGTCGTGTGCGGCGACGTGGCCGTCGTCTGCCGGTCCGGGGCGCCGAGCCGCCGCGGCGAGGCCGCCGGCGCGGAACGGGCCGCGCGCGAGCTCGGCCTGCGCGTCGCGCGGATCGAGGAGCCGGGGACGCTGGACGGCGGGGACGTCCTGGCCGTCGGCGGCACCGTCTACGTGGGACGCGGCGACCGGACGAACGAGGAGGGCATCTGCCAGCTGGCGCGCCTGCTGGGCGGCCGGAGGGTCGTCCCGGTGGACGTCCGCGGCTGCCTGCACCTGAAGTCGGCGATGACCGCGCTGCCGGACGGCGGCCTCATCGGCGTCCCGGAGATGGTGGACACCGCGGTGCTGCCGTGCCTGCGGGTCGCGCCTGAGCCGGAGGGCGCCCACGTGGTGGTGCTCGGGCCCGACCACGTCCTCATGGCGGCGTCCGCCCCGCGCACGGCCGCCCGGCTGGCGGCCGACGGGCTGCGCGTCACGAGCGTCGACATCAGCGAGTTCGAGGCGCTCGACGGCTGCGTGACCTGCCTCTCCGTGCTCGTCCCCGGACCGTGGCGGGACCGCGGGCCGGGCAGGACGTCTCAGCATCCGGACGTCGGTTTCCGTAACGCGGATGGCATCTGTTAACTTGGCGGACGTGTTGCGTGAGCTGCTCCTCCTTAGCGGCCGCAGCGGGGCCCCGTAACCAGGCCGGCTCCCTCGCTGCGGGGCTTCGCCGTGGACGTCGGCCGTGAGGTTCGAGCAGAGAGAACTCAACGGATGTATCCGCAACAGCAGACTTCCGGCATGCCCTTCCAGCGCTACAAGCCGTTCGCGCCCGTCAGGCTGCCCGACCGGACCTGGCCGGACCAGGTGATCACCGAGGCTCCCCGGTGGTGCGCGGTCGACCTGCGCGACGGCAACCAGGCGCTGATCGACCCGATGGACTCCCACCGCAAGCTCAAGATGTTCGAGCTGCTGGTGCGGATGGGCTACAAGGAGATCGAGGTCGGGTTCCCGGCGGCCAGCCAGACCGACTTCGACTTCGTCCGGCAGATCATCGAGGAGGACCGGATCCCCGATGACGTCGTCGTCCAGGTGCTGACGCAGGCCCGCCCCGAACTGATCGAGCGGACCTTCGAGGCGGTACGCGGCGCCAGGCGGGCCATCGTCCACCTCTACAACTCGACCAGCACGCTCCAGCGTCGCGTGGTGTTCGGGCAGGACAGGGACGGCATCACCGCGATCGCGGTGGAGGGCGCGAAGCTGTGCGCCAAGCTCGCCGAGGACATGGGCGACACCGAGATCTACTTCCAGTACTCGCCCGAGTCGTTCACCGGCACGGAGCTGGAGTACGCCGTGGAGGTCTGCAACGCCGTCAACGACGTGTGGCGGCCGACGCCTGACCGGAAGGTCATCGTGAACCTGCCGGCGACGGTGGAGATGGCCACCCCGAACGTCTACGCCGACCAGATCGAGTGGATGAGCCGGAACCTGGCCTACCGCGACTCCGTCATCCTTTCGCTGCACCCCCACAACGACCGCGGGACGGCCGTCGCCGCCGCCGAGCTCGGCTACATGGCGGGCGCCGACCGCATCGAGGGCTGCCTGTTCGGCAACGGCGAGCGCACCGGCAACGTGTGCCTGGTCACCCTCGGCCTGAACCTGTTCACCCAGGGCGTCGACCCGCAGATCGACTTCTCCGGCATCGACGAGATCCGCCGCACGGTCGAGTACTGCAACCAGCTGCCCGTGCACGAGCGGCACCCCTACGGCGGCGACCTGGTCTACACCGCGTTCTCCGGCTCCCACCAGGACGCCATCAACAAGGGCTTCGACCACCTGCGCCGCGACGCCGAGGCCGCGGGCGTGCCGGTGGAGCAGTACGGGTGGGAGGTCCCGTACCTGCCGATCGACCCGCACGACGTCGGCCGGACGTACGAGGCCGTGATCCGGGTGAACAGCCAGTCCGGCAAGGGCGGCGTCGCCTACATCATGAAGACCGAGCACGCGCTGGAGCTGCCGCGCCGGCTCCAGATCGAGTTCTCCCGGGTCGTGCAGGAGCACACCGACAGCGAGGGCGGCGAGGTCACGGCCGAGCGCATGTGGGAGATCTTCGAGGCGGAGTTCCTCGCCAACGGCCCGCGCGCCGGGCTGCTGGCGCACCGCACGACGTCCCGGGTGGACGAGAAGGACGCGCTCAGCTGCGACGTCCGCGTGGACGGCGAGATCCGCGAGATCGAGGGCGTCGGCAACGGCCCCGTCTCGGCGTTCGAGGACGCGCTCACCGCGGTCGGGATCAACGTCCGGGTGCTGGACTACGCCGAGCACGCGATGAGCGCGGGCGGCGACGCGCGCGCCGCCGCCTACGTCGAGTGCGACGTGCGGTTCGCCGACGGCGAGGGCACGACGGTGTGGGGCGTCGGCATCGACGGCAACATCGTCACCGCGTCCCTCAAGGCGATGCTGTCGGCCGTCAACCGGGTGGCGCGGGCGCAGGGGAGCTGAGCGGCCGGCTGTCTCGGGTTCAGGTGCTTCCGGCCTCCTGAACCCGAGACGAAACGGTCAGATGCGACCGAGGACGTGGTGGACCAGTTCGCGAAGGGGCCCGTGGAGCTGGGCCTCACCCACGGTGGTCCGGTCGCCGTCGATGTCGATTTCGTACAGGAACTGGTCAGGAATTCGGCCCGGTGGCGGCACGCTCTTCAGATCGACGCGGCCGACGAGCCTGGACAGCATGGGATCGCTGGCGCTGTCGGACTCGGCGCGCCGCTCGATCCCCGCAAACCCGCCGCTGCGGACGACTGTCACTCTCACTGCGTCTCGTTCGCCTCCAAGGAGACGCCTACCCCCGTCCAGGCCCGATTCACTGCCTCGGTCTCGGCGGTCCCGGCCCCGTACAGCGCGGTGGCGGCCCGGACCGTCGCGGCGGCGAAGCCGGCGAAGTCGACGTCGGCGGCGAGGGAGCCGCCCGTGAGCGTGTCGTACCAGATGCGTCCGGCCTTCTCCCAGGCGTTGCCGCCGATGGCGGTGGCGGCGAGGTAGAAGGCGTGGTTGGGAATCCCCGAGTTGATGTGGACGCCGCCGTTGTCGCGGTAGGTCTCGACGTAGTGGTCCATGTGGCCGGGCTGCGGGTCCTTGCCGAGCTGCGGGTCGTCATAGGCGGTGCCGGGCGCCTTCATGGAGCGGAGTGCGACGCCGCTGACGCCCGGCGCGAGTAGCCCCTGCCCGATGAGCCAGTCGGCCCGGTCGGCGCTGTGGCCGAGGTGCCACTGCTTGACGAGCGAGCCGAACACGTCGGACACCGACTCGTTGAGCGCGCCGGACTGGCCGTAGTACTCCAGGTTCGCCGTGTACTGGGTGACGCCGTGGACGAGCTCGTGCCCGGTGACGTCGAGGGGCGCGGTGAAGTCGGTGAACAGGACGCCGTCGCCGTCGCCGTACACCATCTGCTCGCCGTTCCAGAAGGCGTTGTCGTACCCGTCGCCGTAGTGGACGGTCGAGACCATCGGAAGGCCCGCGCCGTCGATCGAGTCGCGCCGGTACACGGCCTCGAAGAAGTCGAAGGTCGCTCCCAGCCAGTCGTAGGCCCGGTCGGCGGTCGGGTCGCCGGTGGCCGGGGCTCCCTCGGCCCGCACCTTGCGGCCGGGCAGGTCCTCGCGGTGCTCGGCGTCGTTGATCGTCCGGTCGGGGACGAAGTCCTCGGACGGGGAGGGGGCCCCGGCCGCGGCCGTCCGCCGCTCGGTGAACTGGGCGGAGGTGAGCGCCAGCGTACGGCGGGCCCGGCCGCGTATGGCCGGGTCATCGGCATCGCGGGCGATCCGTTCCAGCATGTGCGGTGGCACGATGTGGCATCTCATGCCACAACGCTGCCAGGTGCCCGTGCTTCCGGCGATGACTTTCGGGGGACCGCTACGGCCGAATCCGGTCACGTTGCGTGTTCGGATCGCCGCGCAGCGGGGTTGCTGTGCGACTTGTGAAGATCCTGGGGAGATGCCCCCGGCGCACCGAGGCATCGGGCGGCGTGCGTCAGAATGAACGGGTGACCCTGTACCGCGACGAAGGCATCGTCCTGCGCACCCAGAAGCTGGGCGAGGCCGATCGCATCGTCACGGTGCTGACCCGGCGGACCGGCCGGATCCGCGCCGCGGCGAAGGGGGTCCGCAAGACCAGATCCCGGTTCGGCGCGCGGCTGGAGCCGTTCACGCACGTGGACCTGCAGCTGTACGAGCGGCGCTCCCTCGACCTGATCACGCAGGCCGAGACCCTGCGCCCGTACGGGGAGGCGCTGGTCACCGACTACCCCCGCTACACGGCGGGGACGGCGATGCTGGAGACCGCGGAGAAGCTCACCAGCGAGGAGGGCGAGCCCGCGCTGCGGCAGTTCCTGCTGCTGGTCGGCGGGCTGCGCACGCTCGCCGAGCGCGCCCATGACCCCCGGCTCGTCCTGGACGCCTACCTGCTGCGCTCGCTGTCGGTCGCGGGCTGGGCGCCCGCGCTCGACGAGTGCTGCCGGTGCGGCAACCGCGGCGGGCTGCGCGGGTTCGCCATCGCGGCGGGCGGCGCGGTGTGCGCCGGCTGCCGCCAGCCGGGCGCCGCGACTCCGGCGCCGCCGACGTTCGCGCTGATGCTGGCGCTGCTGCGCGGCGACTGGGAGTACGCCGACGGCAGCGAGCAGCGCCACCGGATGGAGACCAGTGGCCTGGTCGCCGCCTACCTGCAGTGGCATCTGGAGCACGGGATCCGTTCCCTGCGCCATGTGGAGCGCGAGACGCGCGACGACGACACCGATAGGGAGAGAGTTTGAGCAGGGCCGTATCGCCGCCGGAACCGCACCGGGACGGCGCCACCCCGCCCCCGATCCCCGCGGACCTGGTGCCGCGGCACATCGCCATCGTCATGGACGGCAACGGCCGCTGGGCCAAGGAGCGCGGCCTGCCGCGCACCGAGGGGCACAAGCGCGGCGAGGACTCGCTCTTCGACGTGATCATGGGCGCGATCGAGCTCGGCGTCCCCTACCTGTCGGCGTACGCGTTCTCCACCGAGAACTGGAAGCGCTCGCCCGACGAGGTGCGCTTCCTCATGGGCTTCAACCGGGACGTGATCCGCCGCCGCCGCGACCAGCTCCACTCGATGGGCGTGCGGGTGCGCTGGGCGGGCCGCCGGCCCCGGCTGTGGCGCAGCGTCATCAAGGAGCTGGAGACGGCCGAGGAGATGACGCGCGACAACGACGTCCTCACCCTGCAGTTCTGCGTGAACTACGGGGGCCGCGCCGAGATCGCCGACGCGGCCGCGGCGATCGCCCGGGACGTCCGCGACGGGCGCCTCGACCCCGGCAAGATCAACGAGAAGGTCTTCGCCCGCTACCTGGACGAACCCGGCATCCCCGATGTCGACCTGTTCCTGCGCTCCTCCGGGGAGCAGCGCACGTCCAACTTCCTGCTCTGGCAGTCCGCCTACGCCGAGATGGTGTTCCTCGACACCCTCTGGCCGGACTTCGACCGCCGCCACCTCTGGCACGCCTGCGAGCTCTACGCATCCCGAGACCGCCGCTACGGCGGAGCTGTGCCTAATGCAGTGGGTGCGGTTCAGAGGCCCGGGGGCCTCTGAACCGCACCCACTGCGTGCGATCGCTGCATCGCTCCGGCTCGCCTTGCGGCTCGCTGCGCGATCAGATTCTCGCTCCGCTCGAATCTGCCTTCGGACGCGATCGCGACTGTTCAGGTTGTCGTGTGGCTGGGGAAGCGGCTGGGCTTGGTGGGCCCGTTCCTTCCCCGCCGGGCTTGGTGCGTCCGCTGGGTCGCTCCTGCGTTCCGGCGGACTTCCGGGCCCGAGGGTCAGACCAGGGCGGCGTCGAGGGTGATCTTGGTTCCTGCCAGAGCCTTGCTGACGGGGCAGCCTTCCTTGGCGGTCTGGGCGGCCTTCTCGAAGTCGGACGCGGACAGGCCGGGGACGCTGGCCCGGACGGTCAGGTGGATGCCGGTGATGCCCTCGCCCGGCTGGAAGGTGACCTCGGCCTTGGTGTCGACCTTCTCCGGCGGGGTGCCGGCGCCGGCGAGGCCGTGCGAGAGCGCCATCGAGTAGCAGGTGGAGTGCGCGGCGGCGATGAGCTCCTCGGGGCTCGTCCGGCCGCCGGGCTCCTCCGACCGCGACGCCCAGGTCACGTCGTAGGTGCCGAGCTTGGAGGAGTCCAGCGAGACGGTCCCCTGGCCGTCCAGGAGAGAGCCTTCCCAATGCGCGTTCGCGGTGCGTGTCGTAGCCATGCCCCGATTCTTCACCATGGCGCGGCGGGTGGATCACCCGAACCGCGGGAACGCCCCGCGCCGGAGGACCGGTGCGGGGCATTCCGCCGGGATCGGGACTAGTTGACGTTCACCGCGGACCAGGCCGCGGCGACGGTGTTGTACTGGGTGCTGCCCGCGCCGTAGAGGTCCCTGGCCGCGTTCAGGGTCGCGGTGCGCGCTCCCGCGTAGTTGGTCGAGGACGTCATGTACGTGGTGAGCGCCCGGTACCAGATCTTCGTGGCGGCGTCCCGGCCGATGCCGGTGATCGTGGAGCCGTTGGACGTGGGGCTGTTGTAGGAGACGCCGTTGATCGTCTTCGCGCCGCTGCCCTCGGACAGCAGGTAGTAGAAGTGGTTGGCGACGCCCGAGGAGTAGTGCACGTCGAGGTTCTTGGTGCTGGTCGACCAGGAGTCGGCGGAGCTGCCGTCCTTGCTGGGCTTGTCCATGAAGCGCAGCGCGGGCTTGCCGAAGCCGGGCAGGACGACCTCCTCGCCCACGAGGTAGTCGCCGAGGTCGTTGGAGTTGTTCGCGTAGAACTCCACGGCGGCGGCCATGATGTCGGACGTCGCCTCGTTCAGCCCGCCGGACTCCCCGCTGTAGGTGAGGTTCGCGGTGGAGCTGGTGACGCCGTGGCTCATCTCGTGCGCGGCCACGTCCAGGGACGTGAGCGGGCCGAGCTGGCTGCCGTCGCCGTCGCCGTAGGTCATGCAGAAGCACGAGTCGTCCCAGAAGGCGTTGGCGTAGCCGCTGCCGTAGTGGACGCGGTTGTAGGACCCCTTGCCGTCGCCCGCGATGCCGGTGCGGCCGAAGACGTTCTTGTAGAAGTCCCAGGTCTCGTTGGTGCCGAACTGGGCGTCGACGGCGACGGTGGCGCGGTCGGACGTCGTGCCGCTGCCCCAGTGGTTGTCGGCGTCGGTGAACAGGGTGGCGGGGGCGCGGTGGAAGCACCAGCTGAGGAAGCAGAGGTCGGTGTCGTTCTGGGCGTCACCGGTGTAGGTGTTGCCGCGCGTCGGGTCCTTCAGCTGGTAGGCGCCGCCGGACGGCGTCGTCTGGAGCGGGACGGTCCCGGTGTAGAGGGACTTGCCGTCGCCCGCCTCGGTCTTGATCGTCTCTTCGTTCAGCAGCACCTTGCCGGTGGCGGCGTCGACGGA
The DNA here is from genome assembly GCF_040492065.1 of Actinomadura sp. NPDC000929. NCBI lineage: Bacteria > Bacillati > Actinomycetota > Actinomycetes > Streptosporangiales > Thermomonosporaceae > Actinomadura > Actinomadura sp. NPDC000929. Next base: position 65,285 of record NZ_JBEUPA010000028.1, read on the forward strand.
GGTGAGGATGCGGCTGGGCGTCCCGTCGGCCTTCTTCCCGACCGTCTGGACGCGCCAGGCGAGGCGCGGCGCGTGGTCGGCGGTGCGGGACTCCACGACGAGCGCGGGGGAGCCGTCGGCCTTGCGGTTCTTGGTGACGGCGCGCTTCTGGGCGGTCTTGGCGGAGACCTCCGGGCTGGAGTCCGACGGCGCCTTGGTGAGGGTGAGGCTGGTGCCGCGCCACGTCCCGGCCGCCGTCTCGTGGACGATGATGTCGCCGCCCAGGACGGGCAGGCCGTCGTAGGTGCGGGTCATGCGGGTGTGCGAGGTGCCGTCGCGGTCGATGCCGACCCCGACCACCTGGAACGCCTGCCCGTCGCCGCCGCGCACCTCGGCGGCGCGGCCGGTGAGCGCCCGGAGCGCGTGCTCGGCGGCGGCGCGCGGACTCGGTGGTGACGCCGGCTGCCGCGCGGAGGCGGGGAGCGCGGTGGCGGCCGACGCGAGCAACGTCGCCGAGGCCAGGAGCGAGATCCTTCGGCTGGTGAACGCCCGTCTTGTCATGAACGCCCTCTCGTGCGGGCGCCACGCTCCCCCGAGGACCCTCCGTCGGGCCCGCCGTGGCGACGGGACATTTATGACATAGGGCTACTGGGAAGTAGATATAACAATTTGCCAAGAAACGCCTACAGAGCGTGTGAATTACCGGCCTTGTCCGATTTCAAGCAGCGGCGGACCTGCGGGCCCGGGGGTTCCGGGGACTTCAGGACGGCTTCGCGGCGCAGTTCGCGCACGTCCCGAAGACCTCGACGGTGTGGGTGATGTCGACGAAGCCGTGCTCGGCGGCGATCGTGTCGGCCCAGCGCTCCACGGCCGGGCCCTCGACCTCGACCGTCCGGCCGCAGTCGCGGCAGACCAGGTGGTGGTGGTGCTGCTCGGTGCGGCAGGCGCGGTAGACGGCCTCGCCCTCGTCGGTGCGCAGCACGTCGACCTCGCCCGCGTCGCTGAGCGCCTGCAGCGCCCGGTAGACGGTGGTGAGGCCGATCTTGGAACCGTCGGCGCGCAGATCGGCGTAGATGTCCTGGGCGCTGCGGAAACCCTCGCAGCCGGCCAGCACCTGCCGTACCGCGTCCCGGCGGGCCGTCGTCATCCCCTCAACACCTCCGCCTCGGCATCCACGCGTGGCGGGGCGCCGGGCCCGGCGTCCCCCGCGGTGACGGCGTCGGCCGCGGCACGGGAGCGCCTGCGGCGCACCACCGAGCCCCCGGCGACCGCGGCCACGAACACCGCGAGCGCCAGCAACACGATCGAGGGGCCCGGGGGAAGATCGTACTGGAAGGAACCCGCCAGCCCCGCCACGGCCGACAGTACACCGATCCCCATCGCCGACAGCATGGTGCTCCAGAATCCCCGCGTGAGCTGCTGCGCCGCCGCCACCGGGACGACCATCAGCGCGCTGACGAGCAGCAGCCCGATCGCGCGCATCGAGATCACCACCGTGACCGCGGCGGTCGCGGCGATGAGCACGCTGAGGAACCGGACGGGCAGCCCGGCCGCCCGCGCGACCTCCTCGTCCTGGCAGAGCAGGAACAGCTCGCGCCCGAACACCGCGACGATCGTCAGCACGACCGCGGCGAGCCCCGCGACGACGTAGAGGTCGGTCACCGTCACGCTGCTGATCGAGCCGAACAGGTACGACTGCAGGCCCGCCGAGCCGCCGCCGTCGACGCTCGTCAGGATGACGCCGCCCGCCAGCCCGCCGTAGAACAGCAGGGCGAGCACGGCGTCCGCGCCGCTGCGGCTGCGCGCCCGCAGGACCTCGATCGCGACGGCGCCGAGCACCGACACCACCAGCGCCCCGAGGACGGGGGAGGTGCTGGTGAGCAGCCCCAGCCCGATGCCGGTGAGCGCGATGTGGCCGATGCCGTCGCCGAGCAGGGACAGCCGGCGCTGGACCACGAACGTCCCGACGGCGGGGGCGGTCAGCCCGATGAGCACCGCCATGGCCAGGGCGACGCGCATGAAGTCGTACTGCAGCATCTCGCTCACGCGGGCCTTTCGAGGGTCTGCCGGGCGGTCTCGCGGACGACGCGGCCGTGCCCGAGCTCGACCGTGCGGGTGACGAGCGGCTCCATCGGCCCGAGTTCGTGCGCGACGAGGACGACCGTGCGCCCGGCGCGTGCCAGTTCGTCCAGCGCCGACGCGAGCGCCGCCTGGCTGCCCGCGTCCACGCCGGCGGTCGGCTCGTCCATCACGAAGGCGTCGGGTTCGCCGGCGAGGGCGCGGGCGATCAGCACCCGCTGCTGCTGGCCGCCCGACAGCAGGTGCGCCGAGTCGCGGGCCCGCCCGGCGAGCCCGACCGTCTCCAGGGCGCGGTCGACGGCGGCCCGGTCGGCCGCCCGGTCGGCGAGCGGCGCGGGCCGCCAGCGCGACCGCCGGGCCACCCGGCCGGACGCCACGATCTCGCGGACCGTCGCCGGCACGCCGCCGCCCATCGGCAGCCGCTGCGGCACGTACCCGACGCGCCTCCAGTCGCGGAACCGCGCGGGCGGCTCGCCGAAGATCTCCGTCCGGCCGGCGGCCAGCGGGACGAGCCCGAGCAGCGCCTTGACGAGCGTGGACTTGCCCGCCCCGTTCGGACCGAGGACGGCGAGCACGTCGCCGGCCTCCACCCGCAGGTCGACGTCGGCGAGCACCGCGCGGCCGTCCCGCCGGACGAGGCCGCCGGTCATCGCGAACGGCGCGGCGGTGGTCTCGTTCATGTGCACTCCAGCGCGGGCCGCAGGGTCCGCAGGTTCTCTCGCATGATCGTCATGTAGTCGCCGGACGCCCCCTCCGGCGCGCCCTCGGCCGGGTCGAGGACGGCCGTCCGCACGCCCGCCTCCCGCGCCAGGCTCGCGGCCACCCGCGGACTGGCCAGGGTCTCGGTGAAGACCGTCGTCGCGCCGGTGGAGGACACGAGCCGCGCCAGCCCCGCCAGCCGCTTGGGGGACGGCTCGCCGGACGGGTCCACGCCCGCGACCGGGATCTGCCGGAGCCGGTAGCGGTCCGCGAGGTAGCCGAACGCGGCGTGCGCGGTTACGATCTCCCGGCGCGCGCAGGACCGCAGACCGTCCTGGAACTCCCGGTCCAGGCCGGTCAGCGCCTGCGCGGTGGCCCGGGCGCGCTCCCGGTAGCCGGTCGCGTGCGCGGGGTCGGCGGCGGCCAGCCGCTCGCCCAGCGCGGTGGCCACGGTCGCCATCCGGCTCGGGTCGAGCCAGATGTGCGGGTCGTAGGACGCCTCGCGGTGCCGTACGCCGTCGTGGGCCTCCTCGTCGTCGGTCTCGCCGGGCGGGGAGAGCCTCGGCACGAGGCTCGCGGCGTCGAGCGACCTGCCCTTCGCGTGCTTGCGGACCGCGTCGTCGACGGCGGGCTGGACGCCCTTGACGTAGACGGCGTAGTCGGCGTCCTGGACGTTCGCGACCTGCCGCGCCGTCAGCTCCAGGTCGTGCGGCTCGGTCCCGGGCCTGGTGAGCGTCCGGACGGACACGTCGCCGCCGCCGACCTTCCCGGCGAGCCAGGCCATCGGGTAGAAGGACGCGACCACCGCGGTCCTGCCGGGCGGGACGTCGGCGCCGGCGTCGGCGCAGGCCGTCAGGCCCGCCGCGAACCCGGCCAGGGCGAGCGCCGCGGCCGGCGCGGTTCGCAGGGCTGCGCGGAGAGGGGGCACGGTGCGATTATGGACGAAGATGAAAACGGTTGTCAAAACCGACCGATGCCGCGTCCCAGGGCGAACCCCACCAGGACGGCCAGCGCGGCGAGGCGCAGGATCCTTCCCGAGCCGTCCAGCGCGGGCCAGTTCAGGTAGGCGAACCAGCCGAGCGCGGCGGCGAGCACCAGCAGCCCGGCCGCGGCCACCCAGCCGGTTCCGGCCATGCCGATCACCAGCAGCACGAACACGGCGGCGAGCAGGACCCACCGCGGCAGCCGGTGCAGGAACACCACCGGCGCCGCGCTGCGCCGCTCGACGGCCGCCCGCAGCCCGGTCGGCCGCTCACCTCTCGTCTCCACAGGCCCAACGTACTGCCAGGATGGACGGATGATCGCGATAACCCGGTACCGGGTGCCGGACGAGGAGTCCGGCGGCTTCGCCGAGAGCATGACCGCGGTGCTGGAGGCCCTGGCCGCGAGCACCGGCTTCCTTTCCGGCCGCCTCGCCCGGACCGTCGACGACCCCGGGCTGTGGGCCCTCGTCACCGAGTGGGAGGGCGCCGGACACTACCGCCGCGCGCTCGGCGCCTACGAGGTGCGGCTCCGGTTCATGCCGCTCGCCGCCCTCGCCGTGGACGAACCGGGCGCCTACGAGGTGGTCTCCTCCGCCTGAGCGGCCGCCCGGTCCGTCCCGCGCGGGCCTGGTCAGAATGCGGGCAATCGGCGGTCAAGAAGCGACCCCTCCCGGTTTCGCCGCCTCCGCCGAGGTCATCCCGCACATGATCATGCCGGGCCCGCGGGGGGAGAATGTGATGCGCCATGCCGTCCTGTTCAGTGTGCCGTCCGGGGCGGCGGCCGTCGCCGTCGTCCTCACCGTCACCGGGACGGCCCCCGCGCGTCCCGCGCCCCCTCGGGCGGCCTCGCTGGCCCTGAGGGGGGCGGCCGAGAGCGGGGAGGGCCCGCATGGCCGCGTGGTCGAGTACCGGGGGCTGCGCGTCCCCGTCCCGGCCGGCTGGGAGGTGCACCGGCTCGACCGGGATCAGTCCCGGTGCGTCCGCTACGACCGGCACGCGGTCTACCTGGGCCGCCCCGGCCCGCAGCCCGACTGCCCGGCGCGCGCCGTCGGCCGCACCGAGGCCGTCCACCTCCAGCCCGCGGGGGACGGGCGGACCGCGCGGACCGTCGTGCACGCCGACAAGCTCGCCTCGCTGACCGTGCGGCGGACCGCCGACCACGAGACGCGGCTCACCCTGCCCGAGGCCGGCGTCACGATCACCGGCGTGTACGGCGGGAGCCCGGAGGCGCTCCAGCGGATCCTGCGGGGCACCCGGCTGTTGGGCCGGTGGACCGCCGCGCCGTCCAAGCCGGACGTCCGCCGGACGGCGACCGCCGTGCCCACGGCGCCGGCCGAGGGGACGGCGCCCAGCGGAGGCCCCGGGCCCAGCGGAGGCCCGGTGCCGACCGGAGGCCCGGTGCCGACCGGAGGCCCGGTGCCGACCGGAGGCCCGGTGCCGACCGGAG
>NZ_JBEUPA010000029.1:0-68966 GCF_040492065.1 Actinomadura sp. NPDC000929
CCGGGGGCGTGGCCCTGTTCCACGCGGTCGGCCTGACGCCGGAGGCGCCCGACGCCGCGACCGCCTTCCGCGGCCGCGCCGCCGAGCGGCGCTTCGAGGTGACCGCGGCGGACCTGCGCACGGCGCGCGACGAGCTCACCACGGCGCCGGACGGGCGGCTCGACGCGATCAGCGTCGGCACCCCGCACTTCTCGGCGGCCGAGTTCCGCGCGCTCGCCGCGCTGCTGTCCGGCGGGCCGCCGTTCGACGCGGGCGTCGAGTTCTGGATCTCGACGAGCCGGGCCGTCCTCGCCGAGGCCGAACGCACCGGCGACGCGGCGGTCTGCCGCCGCGCCGGAGCACGGATCCTGGTCGACACCTGCACCTACATCGCCCCGGTCCTGCGGGCGTCGGCGCGCGTGGTGATGACGAACTCCGCGAAGTGGGCGTGGTACGCGCCGACCAATCTCGGCATCGACGTGGTCTTCGCCTCGCTCGCCGAGTGCGTGCTGTCCGCCCGCGCGGGCCGCGTGGTGCGCGACCCCGCGCTCTGGGAGGCGTCGTGATCGGGACACCGCTCAGCCCGGGGCGGGCGACCGCTCCCCTGCTGCTGTTGGACGAGCCGCTGTCGTTCTGGGGCGGCAGCGACGTGGCGACCGGCGAGATCACCGACGTCCACCATCCGCAGCGCGGGGCGCGCGCCGCCGGCCGCGTGCTGGCCTTCGCCGCGAGCCGCGGGTCGAGTTCGAGCTCCACGGTGCTCGCCGAGCAGATCAGGCGCGGTGCCGCCCCGGCGGCCGTCCTGCTCCGCCGCCCGGACGCGATCGTGGCGCTCGCGGCGATCGTGGCCCGCGAGCTCTACGCGATCGAGATGCCCGTCGTCGTGCTGTCCGCCGGCGACTTCGACGCGCTCCCGCGCACGGGCACGGTGACGGTGGCGGCGACGGACGAGAGCGCCGAGGTACGGATCGAGGAGGCGGGACGGCGATGAGCATCGATGGGATCGGCCCCGAGCGGATGCGGCGGCTCGCCGACGCGCGGCACCTGGTCGACGCGCTGGAGCGGGCGCTGCTCGGCGGCCTCCGGCCCGCGGACGAGCAGGGACGCGTCTCCCGGCCGACGAGCCACGGCGAACTGCTGCTGATGCCGTCGGAGGTCAGCGGCCACGTCGGCGTCAAGGTGCTCGGCCTGGCACCGGGCAACCCGGCCCAGGGGCTCCCGACCATCTCCGGGCTGTACCTGCTGATGGACGCCCGGACGCTGCGGCTGGTGGCCACGCTGGACGGCGGGGAGCTCACCCTCCTGCGGACCCCGGCCGTGTCCGCCCTCGCCGCGCGGCACATGGCGGCCCGGCCGATCCGCACGGCCGTGGTGTTCGGCAGCGGGCCGCAGGCGCTCGCCCACATCGAGACGTTCCACGCGCTGCACGGGCTGAGCGACGTGGTCATCGCCGGACGTGATCCCGAAAGGACCGAGCGGCTCGTCCGCCGCTGCGCCGACGAGGGCCTGCGCGCCCGCGCGGGCTCGGCCCGCGACGTGCGCGGGGCCGACGTCGTGCTCTGCTGCACCAGCGCCCGCGAACCGCTGTTCGAGGCGGAGCTGCTGGCCCCGCGGACCGTGGTCGTCGCCGTCGGCTCCCACCACCCCGAGGCCCGCGAGCTGGGCGACGACGTCATGGCGGGCGCACACGTCGTGGTCGAGTCGCGGACGGTCGCGACGACCGAGGCCGGCGACGTGGTCCAGGCGCTCGGCCACGGGGCGATCGAGGAGACCGGCCTGATCGAACTGGCCGACCTCGTCCGCGGGGAGGCCCTCATGGACGACGCGAGACCGAGGGTCTTCAAGAGCGTCGGCATGGCCTGGGAGGACCTGGTCGTGGCGGTCGCGCTGCACGAGCGCGAGCGGGCGCCGCGATGACCTCCGAGGACTTCCGCCGGATCGGCGCCGAGGTCAGCAACTGGGGCCGCTGGGGCGCCGGCGACGAGCGCGGCACCACCAACCTCATCACGTCGCGGGAGATCGTGGAGGCGGCGCGGCTCGTGCGCAAGGGCGCGGTGTTCGACCTCGGGATCCCGCTCGGAGCCGACGGCCCGCAGGCGTTCCCCGGCCGTACCAACCCGCTGCACATGATGACCGAGACCGGAGCGGGTCAGGACTACCCCGGCGGCGCGAAGTGGTCGGACGACTACGTCGTCATGCCGCTGCAGGCCGGGACGCAGTGGGACGCGTTCGCGCACGTCTGGTACGACGGTCGGCTCTACAACGGGTTCGGTGAGGACGAGGTCGGCCCGCACGGCGCGGCGCGGTGCTCGATCGACGCCCTCGGCGGCGGGATCGCCGGGCGGGGCGTCCTGCTCGACGTCGCCCGGCACGCCGGTGTCGACTGGCTGGAGGGCGGCCACGTGATCGGCCCGGAGACGCTCGACGCCGTCGCGGAACGGCAGGGCACCGAGATCCGCGCGGGTGACGTCCTGCTGGTCCGGACCGGGTGGTGGAGGAAGTTCGCGGTCGAGCGGGACGCCGCCGGGTGGATGAGCACCGAACCCGGGCTCGGCCTCGACTGCGTGCGGTGGATCCGCGACCACGACCTCGCGGCGCTGGGCATGGACAACTGGGGCATCGAGGTGGCGCCCGGAGAGGACCCCGCCGTCACCAGCCCCGTGCACTGCGTGCTGCTTCGCGACGTCGGGCTCCCGCTCGGGGAGATCTTCGACCTGGAGGCCCTCGCGGAGGACTGCGCGGGCGACGGCGTGCACGAGTTCTTCTTCGCCGCACCGCCGCTGAAGGTCACCGGCGCCGTCGGCTCGCCCGTGAACCCGCTCGCGCTGAAGTAAGCGCCGGCGGCATCGCGCCGTGTCCGGCCACCCGGGCCCGGGGCTCAGCAGGCTGCCAAGAGCGTGGAGACCTCGGTCAAGGTCGAGATCCGATGTATCCCGGCCGGAGTCGGGGTCGCCGTTTCCGCCCGGTCGAGCCAGATGGCGTGGAGGCCCGCGTTGCGCGCGCCTTCGGCGTCCACGTCCAGCTTGTCGCCGACGTAGGCGACGCGAGCGGGCGGCAACTTCAGGGCGGCGCACGCGGCCTGGAAGGCCCTGGGGTCGGGTTTCTCGCAGCCGAGCCGGTCAGAGCAGAGGAGCACTTCGAAGTGGTGGCGGAGGCCCAGGGCCGTCAGCCGGCGCTCCTGATGGACGGTGCTGGAGTTGGACAGGATTCCTTGGCGGTAAGGAAGCGCGGCCAGCGCCGATGCCGCGTCGGGGAACGCCGACCATGCCGCTGCGAACAGCGCCTCGTATCGCTCGTGCCAGGCGTCCGCTTCGATGTCGCTCAGCGGACGGTCGACGAACGTGCGGACTCTGACGCGGCGGTACTCCTCGTACGTCAGCCGGCCCGCTGTGAGGCGCAGAAGTGCGGCCTCGGCGATCCGGTGCCAGCGCTCCAGGGCGGCCTCGTCGGAGGGGAGGCCCTCCGCCTCGAAGTGGCGCAGCAGTCCGGTCCGTTCCGAGCCGGTGAAATCGAAGATCGTGTCATCGACGTCCCACAGCACGGCCTCGATCATGGTCTGAGGCTAGCTCGGCGAGGGCGCGGAGGCGCACCGGGGCGGGGAGGGCGGTCGCGCGCGCGGCAAGCTCGTCCTGCCGGTCGGCTGAGCTGGGGCGGTACAAGGTCAAGACGCGGCGGCGCGGGTAGGGACCCGGGTGTGGGACGGGCGGTGTCTCGGGATCCTGATCGGCTGGTCCTGTTCACTGATGCGGTCGTCGCGATCGCCGTGACGCTCCTTGTGCTGCCGCTGGTCGAGGTGGTGCCGGAGGCGGTCCACGCGCACCGGCGGTCGGTGGAGGTCGTCACCGGGCACCTCCCGCAGATCTGGGCGTTCGCGCTCAGCTTCGTGGTGATCACCCGGTTGTGGTTCGTGCACCACCGGGTGTTCGAGCACATCGGCGGCTACACGCGCGGCTTGATGGCGCTGAACACGGGATGGCTGTTCGCCATCGTGGTCCTGCCGTTCCCCACGGAGATGGTCGCCTCCTATCCGGGGGACGACCGCTTCACCGTGATGCTCTACATCGGGAACGTCCTCGTCGCGACCGCCTGCCAGGCCGCGCTGGCCGTGCTCTCCTACCGGGACCCGGACGTCGCGTCGAAGACGGATCCGGCCGGGATCGAGTCGGTCCGCGGCGCCCTGTCGGCCGTGGTGCTGCTCGGACTGAGCCTCGCCGTGGTCGCGGTGCTCCCCGGCGTCTCGTACTTCGCCCTGCTGCTGCTCTTCCTCTCGAAGCCGGTGAGCAGGATCTGGAGCCACGCCGGCCTGTGACCGCCGCCCTTATCGGGGTTTAACCCTCCTCGCGTCATGCTCGGCGGCATGCGTGTACTGATCGTCGAGGACGAGCGGGTGCTCGCGGACACGATCGCCGAGGGCCTGCGGGACGAGGCGATGGCCGTGGACGTGGTGTACGACGGCGACGACGCGCTGGAGCGCGCCTCCTACAACGAGTACGACGTGGTCGTCCTCGACCGGGATCTGCCGACCGTCCACGGGGACGACGTGTGCCGGGAGCTGGTGGGGCGGCGGAGTCCCACCCGGATCCTGATGCTGACCGCGTCCGGGGACGTCGACGACCGGGTGGACGGGCTGACGCTCGGCGCCGACGACTACCTGCCCAAGCCGTTCGTGTTCGGCGAGCTGGTGGCGCGGGTGCGGGCGCTGGCGCGCAGGTCGGGGCCGCCGGTGCCGCCCGTCCTGGAGGGGCGGGGCATCCGGCTCGATCCGCACCGGCGCAGGGCGGCGCGGGACGGGCGGGAGCTGCGGCTCACCAACAAGGAGTTCGCCGTGCTGGAGGAGCTGCTGCGGGCGGAGGGCGGCGTGGTGAGCGCCGAGCGGCTGCTGGAGCGGGCGTGGGACGAGAACATCGACCCGTTCAGCAACATCGTCCGGGTCACGATGGCCACGCTGCGGCGCAAGCTCGGGCAGCCGCCGGTGATCGAGACGGTGACGGGGTCCGGGTACCGGCTGGAGGCGCGGTGAAGAGGCTGAGCGTCAGGACGCGGCTCACGCTGGTGTACGGGTCGCTGTTCCTCGTCACGTCGGCGGCGCTGGTCGCGGTGACGTACCTGCTCACCGTCCGGACGATGGACGCCCGGTTCACCTCGCGCCAGAACGTGGACGCGACGACCGTCACCCGGCTGCGGGCGCTGGCCGTCAACGGGGACGTCACCCAGCTGGTGAAGTTGAAGGCCGACGCCGACCGGGAGCTGGCGCGGCAGAAGCACGAGGTCCTGGCGCAGCTCCTGCAGAGCTCCCTGGTGACGATGCTGGTGCTGGGCGTCCTGGGCGTGGTGATCGGGTACGTGGTGGCGGGGCGGATGCTGCGGCCGCTGCACACGGTGACCGCGACGGCGCGGCGGCTGTCGGAGAGCAACCTGCACGAGCGGATCGCGCTGGACGGCCCGCAGGACGAGATCAAGGACCTGGCCGACACCTTCGACCGGATGCTGGACCGGCTGAACCGCGCGTTCGACGCCCAGCGCCGGTTCGTCGCGAACGCCTCGCACGAGCTGCGCACACCGCTGACCATCAACCGGACGGTGCTGGAGGTCGCGCTGGCGAGCCGGCGGAGCCCGCCGGAGACGAGGGCGCTCGCGGACGTCCTGCTCGGCAACACCGCGCGCCACGAGCGGCTCATCGAGGGACTGCTGCTGCTGGCGAAGTCCGAGCGGGAGCCGGACGCGCGGGTCGGCACGCCGCTGCCGGACGTGGTGCGCAGCGCCCTCGACCAGCTCGACGGCCGGGCGGAGGAGGCGGGCGTGGACGTCGAGGCCCGGCTCGGCCCGGCGGCGGTGGCCGGCGACCCGGTGCTGCTGGAGCGGTGCGCCGTGAACCTGGTGGAGAACGCCGTGAAGTACAACGTGCGGGACGGGCGGGTCTGGGTGCGCACGGGCGTCCGGGACGGCGAGGCGTTCCTGCGGGTGGTCAACACCGGGCGGCCCGTCCCGTCCTACGAGGTCGCGACGATCTTCGAGCCGTTCCGGCGGCTGCGCGCGGACCGGACGGGGTCCCGGGACGGCGCGGGACTCGGGCTGTCGATCGTGCGGGCGGTGGTCACGGCGCACGGCGGCTCGATCGACACCGTCCCGCGGCCGGACGGCGGCCTGTCGATCACGGTCCGGCTGCCGGTGGCCGCCGAGCCCGCCGCCTAGGCCCTGCTCGAATCGGCCAGGCCACGCGCGAACGCGTGACCTGGCCGGTGGAGCGAAGCCGCAGGCGAGCGGAACCGGGCAGATCGCGAAGCGATGCCGCGTTCGCCCAGGCCCGGTCACGGAGCGAGCCGCAAGGCGAGCGACGTGGGCCGGGGCTAGATCAACACAGCGGCGGCTGCGGCCACAGGACGCGGCCCTCGGGCTCGGACCCGCCGGGGCGGGCGGTGAGCCAGCGGTGCACCACCTTGCCGGTCGCGTTGCGGGGCAGCTCGGGGATGAAGTACACGTCGCGGGGAACCGCGTAGCGGGCGACCTGGGCGTGCACGTAGGCGCGGACGGCGTCGGCGTCGAGGCGGGCGCCGGGCCGCAGGACGACGTACGCGGCGAGGCGCTGCCCCCACTCGGGGTCGGGCACGCCGGTGACCGCGACCTCGCGGATCTCCGGCATCCGCATCAGGGCGTCCTCCACGTCGCCGGGGACGATGTTCTCGCCCCCGGACACGACCATGCCGTCGTTGCGGCCGTCCACGAACAGCAGCCCGCGGTGGTCGACGTGGCCGAGGTCGCCGGTGGCGAGCATGCCGTCGCGGACCTCCATCGGCTCGCCGCCGGTGTAGCCCTCGAACAGCAGCTCGTTCGCGGCGAAGATCTGCCCGCGGGTGGAGCGGCCGAGGCGGCGGCCCTGCTCGTCGAGGATCGCCAGGGCGGTGTTGCGCGGCGGGCGGCCGGCGGTGCGCGGGTCGAGCCGCAGGTCGCGCGGGGTGGCGATGGACACCCAGGACGCCTCGGTGGAGCCGTAGACGTTGTAGAGCCGGTCGCCGAACGCGTCCATGAACCGGGTCGCGAGGTCGCCGGGCAGCGCGGCGCCGCTCAGCGCCGCGATCCGCAGCGAGGACGTGTCGTACCGCTCGCGGACCTCGGGGGCCAGTTCGAGGATCCGCTGCAGCATGACCGGGACGGCGAACAGGGCGGCGTCCCGGTGGGAGGCGACGGCCCGCAGCGTCCGCTCGGGGTCGAACCGGCGGTGCAGGACGACCGGCGCCCGCAGCGCCCAGGCCATCTGCAGCGCGGCGTAGCCCCAGGTGTGGAACAGCGGCGCTTCGATGATCATGGTCTGCCGGGCGCGCAGCGGGATCCGGGACGTCATCGAGGCCAGCGGCCACAGGCCGGGCCGGGGCGGGCGGCGGGCTCCCTTCGGGCGGCCGGTGGTGCCCGAGCTCAGCATGATCGTCCGGCTCTGGATCTGCGGCGGCCCGGCGGCGGTCGCCGGGGCCGACCGGATGATCTCCTCGATGCTCGGCCCGGGGTCGGCGGGCACGGCGTCCGGGGCGGGGCGGGGCCGCGGCAGCGTCGCGGCGGGGACGGGGGCCGACAGCGGGGCGGCGGCGGGCGGCCGCCGGTCGGCCCACACCACCTTCCGGCGCAGGGCGATCGGGACGTTCGCCAGCAGCGGCGCGAACTCGGCGTCCGCGACGAGCAGGGTGGGGCGCAGCTCGCCGAGCACGGCGCGGATCTGGCCGGTTCCGAAACCGGTGTTGAGCAGCACGACCTCCGCGCCGCGCCGGGAGCAGGCGACGAGGGTCAGGGCCATGCCGCGGTGGTTGCGGCACAGGACGCCGACGCGCGGGCGGGGGCCGTTCAGCGGCAGGCCCGCGGCGAGGCGGGCGGCGAGCTCGTCCAGTTCGGCGAACGTCAGCTCGCCCTCGTCGTCGATCAGGGCGGCGCGGGACGGGGAGCGGGCGGCGGCGGAGGCGACCAGCCCGGCGAGCGTCGTGCCCCAGCGCCGCAGCGTGCCGAACTGGCGGACCGTCCCACGGGGGCCGCCGGAGAACAGCAGGCCGGTGCCGAGCAGGAGGGCGGCGAGGTCGCGGATGTGCCCGAGCCGCCGGCGCATCCCCGGCCGGTAAGCGGGCCTCGCGTGGGTCACCGTGCCCTCCTCCGGTGATTTCCGGTCACGTTACCCATCAGTCATGAGCCGGACAAGGGCATGAGAACCCCGACCCGGGGCATCAGCGCGCTGAGCGGCGCGTCAGTGGTTACTGACGAGTAGCATTAAGGGTTACCAGCAAGTAGCATCGCTGACGCGGGTCCTCGTGCCGCCGGCAGGGGCGGCGCGAGGCTCGACACCTTCACCCGAGTCCATCGCAGGGAGGACGACCCGTGCCTCGCACCGCACGCGACGTCGTGTTCGTCGACGGCGTCCGCACGCCGTTCGGCAAGGCCGGCCCCAAGGGCCTCTACGCGCAGACCCGCGCCGACGACATGGTCGTCCGCGCGATCCGCGAGCTGATGCGCCGCAACCCGTCCCTCCCGCCCGAGCGGGTGGACGAGGTCGCCGTCGCCGCCACCACCCAGACCGGGGACCAGGGCCTGACCATCGGGCGGTCCGCCGCCGTGCTGGCCGGGCTGCCGAAGAGCGTCCCCGGCTTCGCCGTCGACCGGATGTGCGCGGGGGCCATGACCGCCGTGACCACCACCGGCGCCGGGATCGCGTTCGGCTCCTACGACGTCGCCATCGCGGGCGGCGTCGAGCACATGGGCCGGCACCCGATGGGCGAGGGCGTCGACCCGAACCCGCGGTTCCTCGCCGACAAGCTGGTCGACCCGTCCGCCCTGGTCATGGGGTCGACCGCGGAGAACCTGCACGACCGGTTCCCCGGCATCACCAAGGAGCGCGCCGACGCCTACGCCGTGCGCAGCCAGCGGAAGGTCGCCGAGGCCTACGCGGCCGGGAGGATCCAGCCCGACCTGGTGCCGACCGCGGTCCGCTCCGCCGAGCTGGGCTGGGGCCTGGCCACCGAGGACGAGCCGCCGCGGCCCGGCACGACGATGGAGAGCCTGGCCGCGCTGAAGACGCCGTTCCGCGTGCACGGCAACGTCACGGCGGGCAACGCCGCCGGCCTCAACGACGGCGCCACCGCCTGCCTGCTCGCGGCCGAGGACGTCGCGCGCGAGCTCGGCCTCGCGCCGCGGATGCGGCTCGTCGACTTCGCCTTCGCGGGCGTCGAGCCGGAGGTGATGGGCGTCGGGCCGGTCCCCGCGACCGAGAAGCTCCTCGCCCGCAACGCGCTGACCATGGACGACATCGGCCTCATCGAGATCAACGAGGCCTTCGCCGTGCAGGTGCTCGCGTTCCTGGAGCACTTCAAGATCGCCGACGACGACGCGCGGGTGAACCCGTGGGGCGGCGCGATCGCCCTCGGCCACCCCCTCGCCTCGTCCGGCGTGCGGCTGATGAACCAGCTGTCCCGTCTTTTCGAGGAGCGCACGGACGTCCGGTTCGGGCTGACCACGATGTGCGTCGGCATGGGCATGGGCGGAACCGTCCTCTGGGAGAACGCGAACTGGGAGGGCGCCAAGTGAACCCCGACATCTTCAAGGACGAGGTCGTCACGCACGCGCGCGTACGCGACGTGACGCTGCCCTACGGCGCGGGCACGCTCGCGCTGATCACGCTCGACAACGGCTTCGACCACACCAAGCCCAACACGTTCGGCCCCGGCGGCCTCGCCGAGCTGAACGCCGCGCTGGACGAGGTCGCCGGGCGCGACGACATCGCGGCCGTCGGCGTCATCGGCAAGCCGTTCGTCTTCGCGGTGGGCGCCGACCTCAAGGGCGTCCCGATGATCCGGCGGCGCGAGGACGCCGCCGCCATCGGCAGGCTCGGGCACGACGTGTTCCGCCGCCTCGGCGAGCTGGGCGTCCCGTCCTTCGCCTACTACAACGGCGCGGCGATGGGCGGCGGAGTCGAGATCGGCCTGCACTGCACCTACCGGACGATCTCGCGCGGCGTCCCGGCGTTCGCGCTGCCCGAGGCGTTCCTCGGCCTCGTCCCCGGCTGGGGCGGCACCTACCTGCTGCCGAACCTGATCGGCGCCGAGAAGGCGCTCAAGGTCGTCATCGACAACCCCCTGGCCCAGAACCGGATGCTCAAGGGCGCGCAGGCCCACGAGCTCGGCATCGCCGACGCGATCTTCGACTCGGCCGACTTCCTGGAGGAGTCCCTCGCCTGGACGGCCCGGGTGCTCAAGGGCGAGATCACCGTGGGCCGCCCGGAGGTCGACAAGGGCAAGGCGTGGGACGACGCCGTCGCCATGGCCCGCTGGAACGTGGAGGGCAGGCTCCACGGCGCGGCGCCGTCCTTCACCCGGGCGCTGGACCTGGTCGCCGCGGCCAAGGACCGCACCCGCGACGAGGGCTTCGCCGCCGAGGACGAGGCCCTGGCCGACCTCATCATGAGCGACGAGCTGCGCGCCGGGCTCTACGCGTTCGACCTCACCCAGAAGCGCGCGAAGCGGCCCGCCGGGGCGCCGGACAGGGAGCTCGCCCGCAAGGTCACCAAGGTCGGCGTCGTCGGCGCCGGGCTGATGGCCTCGCAGCTCGCCCTGCTGTTCGCGCGGCGCCTGGAGGTGCCGGTCGTGCTGACCGACCTCGACCAGGAGCGCCTGGACAAGGGCGTCGGCTACGCGCACGGCGAGATCGACAAGCTGCTCGGCAAGGGGCGGCTGTCCCCCGACAAGGCCAACCGCCTCAAGGGGCTCATCACCGGCTCGCTCACCAAGGACGCGTTCGCCGACGCCGACTTCGTCATCGAGGCCGTCTTCGAGGAGATGTCGGTCAAGCAGAAGGTGTTCGCCGAGGTCGAGGAGTACGTCTCCGCCGAGTGCGTTCTCGCGACCAACACCTCCTCGCTGTCGGTCACCGAGATGGCCTCCGGGCTCGCCCACCCCGAGCGGGTGGTCGGGTTCCACTTCTTCAACCCGGTCGCGGTGCTGCCGCTGCTGGAGATCGTCCGGGGCGAGCGGACCGACGACGCGGCCCTCGCCACCGCGTTCGCCGCGGGCAAGGCGCTGAAGAAGTCCTGCGTCCTGGTCAAGGACGCCCCGGCCTTCGTCGTCAACCGCGTCCTGCTGCGGCTGCTCGCCGAGATCGTCAGGACGGTGGACGAGGGCACGCCGATCGAGGTCGCCGAGCGCGCCGCCGCCCCGCTCGGCCTGCCGATGCCGCCGTTCGTGCTGATGGGCCTGGTCGGCCCGGCGATCGCGCTGCACGTCAACGAGACGCTGCACGCGGCGTTCCCGGACCGGTTCCCGCTGTCGGACAACCTGGCGGCGATGGTCGCGGCGGGCAAGAGCGGCGTGTACCTGCCCGACCTCACCCTCGACCCCGAGGTCGTGGAGATCTTCTCCGGCGGGTCGAGCCCCTCCACCGAGGAGCAGGTCCTCGACCGGGCGCTCGCGGCCCTCGCCGACGAGATCCGGATCATGCTGGACGAGGGCGTCGTCGCGGCGCCGCAGGACATCGACCTGTGCATGATCCTCGGCGCCGGCTGGCCGTTCCATCTCGGCGGCATCACCCCGTACCTGGACAGGTCCGGCGTCGCCGAGCGCGCCGCGGGCGGCCGCTTCCTGGAGCCGGGGGTCGCCTCCCTGCCCTCCTGACCCCGGCCCTCCTCGACCACGGGCCCCATCCCGGAAGAAGGGGCGTTCCGAACCGCCTTTGGAACGCCTCTTTTCCGGCGTTTCCCCTTGTCACGGACATGCGCGTGTTTCGGCGGATCATAACCCGCGCACAAATGGGCATACGGCTGACGGTCGTATGCCGTGCACCGGACACGAGGGGGGCGCCGAAATTGAACGTGCTGCGCACGAAGTCGGTCGAGCAGTCGATCAGGGACACCGAGGAGCCCGAGCACCGGCTCCGCCGTGACCTGTCGGCGTTCGACCTGACGGTCTTCGGGATCGGCGTGATCATCGGAACCGGCATCTTCGTGCTCACCGGCGAGGTCGCCAAGGACAAGGCCGGTCCGGCGGTCGCGCTGTCGTTCATCCTCGCGGCCGTCGTGTGCGGCCTCGCGGCGCTCTGCTACGCCGAGTTCGCCTCCACCGTCCCGGTCGCCGGCTCGGCCTACACGTTCTCCTACGCCACGATCGGCGAGTTCCCCGCCTGGATCATCGGCTGGGACCTCATCCTGGAGATGGCCCTCGGCGCGGCCGTGGTGTCGGTCGGCTGGTCGGGATACTTCGCCTCGCTGCTGGACGACGCGGGGGTCACGATCCCGACGGCGCTCGCGGCCCCGCCGGGCGAGGGCGGGACGGTGAACATCCCGGCCATCTGCCTCGTGCTGGTGGTGACCGCGCTGCTCGTCCTCGGCGTCAAGATCTCCTCGCGGGTGAACGCGGTGGTCGTCTCGGTCAAGGTGGCCATCGTGCTCCTGGTGATCTTCGCCGGGCTGTTCTTCGTCAAGGGCGCCAACTACCACCCCTTCATCCCGCCGTCCAAGCCGACGCCGAGCGTGGAGGGCCTCAAGGCGCCGCTGATCCAGGTCATGACCGGCCACGCGCCGGTCAGCTACGGCTGGCTCGGCATCTTCTCGGCCGTCGCCATCGTGTTCTTCGCCTACATCGGCTTCGACATCGTCGCGACCGCGGCCGAGGAGGCGCGGCGCCCGCAGCGGGACCTGCCGATCGGGCTCATCGGCTCCCTCATCATCACCGCCGTCCTGTACGCGGCCGTGGCGAGCGTCGTCGTCGGCATGCAGAAGTACACGGAGCTGAGCGTCGCCGCGCCGCTCGCGGACGCGTTCAAGGCCGTCGGCCATCCCGTCTTCGCCACGATCATCAGCATCGGCGCGGTCGTCGGGCTCACCACCGTCGTTCTCATCCTGCTCCTCGGGCAGAGCCGCATCTTCTTCGCGATGGGCCGCGACGGCCTGCTGCCGCCCTGGCTCTCGGCCGTCCACCCGCGCTTCGGCACCCCCTACCGCGCGACCATCATCATGGGCGTGATCGTCGCGGTGCTCGCCGGGTTCATCCCGCTCGCCGAGCTGGCCGAACTGGTCAACATCGGCACGCTGTTCGCGTTCCTCGTCGTCTCGATCGCCGTGATGATCCTGCGCCGCACCCGCCCCGACCTGCCCCGCGCGTTCCGCACGCCCTGGGTGCCGGTGATCCCGATCCTGTCGGTGCTGGCCTGCCTGTTCGTGATGATCAACCTGCCGGTGGAGACCTGGCTGCGGTTCCTCGCCTGGATGGTCGTGGGCGGTGTCGTCTACGCCGCCTACGGGTACCGCAACAGCAGGGTGGGCCGTCGGGCGGAGCAGATTCCCTCCAAGTCCTGACACCGCCCCG
Organism: Actinomadura sp. NPDC000929; assembly: GCF_040492065.1. Lineage (NCBI taxonomy): Bacteria > Bacillati > Actinomycetota > Actinomycetes > Streptosporangiales > Thermomonosporaceae > Actinomadura > Actinomadura sp. NPDC000929. Next base: position 13,302 of record NZ_JBEUPA010000029.1, read on the forward strand.
CCGTGACGGGAGTCACGGTGTCCTTTCGACCGACGGGTGTGCACAATGGCGCGCATGGCACCTCCAGCGCGCGTCGCGGTGATCGGGTCGGGGCCGGCGGGGATCTACGCCGCCGAGGCCCTGGTGAAGCAGGCCGGCGACGACGTGCGGGTGGACGTCTTCGACCGGCTCCCGACGCCGTACGGGCTGGTGCGCTACGGCGTCGCGCCCGACCACACCTCGATCAAGTCGATCGCCCGGTACCTGCAGCGGGTGCTGGAGAACCCGGCCGTCCGGTTCTTCGGGTGCGTCGAGCTGGGCCGCGACGTCACCCGCGACGACCTGCTCGGATGCTACGACGCCGTCGTCTACTCCACCGGCGCGATGGTCGACCGGCACATGCGGATCCCCGGCGAGGACCTGCCCGGCAGCATCGCCGCCACCGACTTCGTCAACTGGTACTGCGGGCACCCCGACGCCGCCGACCACGCGTTCGACCTGTCGGTCGAGGAGGTCGCGGTGGTCGGGGTCGGGAACGTCGCCGTGGACGTCGTGCGGATCCTGGCCAAGACGGCCGCCGAACTGCGCGCCACCGACGTCCCCGAGCAGGTGATCGAGGCGCTGTCGCGCAGCCGGGTCCGGCGCGTCCACATGATCGGGCGGCGCGGGCCGGCGCAGGCGAAGTTCACCACGAAGGAGGCTCGCGAGCTGGGCGAGCTGCCCAACGCGAGCATCCACGTCAGCCCGCGGGACATGGAGCTCGACCCGGCGAGCGCGGAACTGGCCGAGAGCGACCGGCACGTCCGCGGCAACATCAAGGCGCTGAGCGCCTGGACGGACGAGCCCGCCCCCGGCCGCGCCCGCCACATCGACGTGCGGTTCTGGCGCGCCCCCGTCGAGATCCTCGGCACCGACCGCGTCGAGGGCCTCAAGCTGGAGAAGACCCGGCTGGACGAGTCGGGCCGCGTCACCGGCACCGGCGAGTTCGAGACGCTTCCGGTCGGCATGGTGCTGCGCTCCGTCGGCTACCAGAGCGTCCCGCTGGAGGGCGTCCCGTTCGACGAGCGCTCCTTCGTCGTCCCGAACGAGGGCGGCCGCATCGTCGGCCCGGACGGCGCCTTCGTGCCCCGCGAGTACGTCGCCGGCTGGATCAAGCGCGGGCCGTCCGGCGTCGTCGGGACCAACAAGTCCGACGCCGCCGAGACCGTCCGCAACCTGCTGGAGGACCTCGCGGACGCCGGGACGGCGCCCGAGCGCACCATCGAGGAGCTGCTGGAGTCGCGCGGGCTGCCCGTCGTCACCTACGACGACTGGCTCAACCTGGACGCCGCCGAGGTCGCCCTCGCCCGCAGCCTCGACCGCGGGGAGCGCGTCAAGCTCGCCCGCTGGGAGGCGATGCGGTCCGCCTGCCGGGGTTCCGCGTGATCCTTCCGAAGTCCCCGCCGGGAAACTAGTGACGCAAAGGTGACCCGGACGCTACGGTGCGCGTGTGACCGGCGGTCCTGAACTGCACGGGTTCCCCCCACCCGAGACGGTCCCCGACCTCAGGTGGCTAGGACCCGACTACGTCTCCGTACTCGTGTACGACCTGACGCGAGGTCTCCTGCGCCAGGATCCGCGCACGTCCGTCATGGGCGTGCGCTGCGAGGGCATGCCCCGGCTGGCACCCTCGGTCGACCCGGCGGGGGTCATCCGCGCGCACGACGCGTGCTTCCCGCTCCAGGTCTACGTCCAGGACGGCGCGGGGCGCCCCTGGTGCCTGCGCGGGCGATGGACGTACTTCGGACGCGACCTCGGCACGTCCGGCGCGTCCATCACCCACGCGTGGCGGCTGCTGTCCGCCGAGGGCGGCTAGGAGCGCTCGTCGGAGGTGGCGGGCTCGTCGGCCTCGGCGGTGAGGCGGGCCACCGACTCGGTCACGTCGCGCGCCAGCGCCTGCGGCGTGAGGCCGATGTCGGCGAGGATCTGGCCCCGGGACGCGTGGTCGAGGAACTCCTGCGGGATGCCGAAGGTGCGCAGGGGCGCGTCGACGCCGGCGTCGCGCAGCAGCCGGGCCACCGCGTCGCCGACGGCGCCGGTGCGGCCGTTGTCCTCGGCGACGGCGACGAGCGTGTGCTCGCGGGCGAGGTCGAGCAGCGCCGGGTCGAGCGGCTTGACCCACCGGGGGTCGACGACGGTGACGCCGATGCCCTGCGCGGCGATCAGCTCCGCCGCCTCGACCGCCGGTGTCGCCATCGAACCGGCCGCGACCATGAGGACGCGGGCGCCGTTGGAGCCGTCGTGGCGGGCCAGCACGTCCATGCCGCCGGCCTTGCCGACCGCCTCGACGTCGGCGGCGGCCGGGCCCTTGGGGTAGCGGATCGCGGTCGGGCCGTCGGAGACCGCCACGCACTCGCGCAGCAGCTCGCGGAGCCGGGCGCCGTCGCGCGGGACGGCGATGCGCAGGCCCGGGACGAGCTGCAGGATCGACAGGTCCCACATGCCGTTGTGGCTGGCGCCGTCGCTGCCGGTCACGCCGGAGCGGTCCAGGGCGAAGGTGACGGGCTGGCGGTGCAGCGCCGCGTCCATCAGGACCTGGTCGAAGGCGCGGTTGAGGAACGTGGCGTACAGCGCCACGACCGGGTGCAGCCCGCCCATCGCGAGGCCGGTGGCGGAGGTGACCGCGTGCTGCTCGGCGATGCCCACGTCGAAGATGCGGTCGGGGAAGGCCTCGGCGAACGGCGCGAGCCCGACCGGGTAGAGCATCGCGGCGGTGATGCCGACGACGTCGCGGCGCTCGCGCCCGATCGCCACCATCTCCTCGCCGAAGACCTTCGTCCAGTCGGGGCCGCCCTTGCCGGTGACGAACTTGCCGGTGGCGGGGTCGAACGCGCCGCCGCCGTGCATGCAGTCCTCGGTGTCGTTCTCGGCGGGGGCGTAGCCGCGGCCCTTGGTGGTGATGCAGTGCACGATCACCGGGCGGCCGAACCCGCGGGCGCGGCGCAGCGCCCGCTCGACGGCGTCCTCGTCGTGGCCGTCGATCGGGCCGACGTACTTCATGCCGAGGTCCTCGAACATGGCCTGCGGCTGGAGGACGTCCTTGAGGCCCTTCTTGATGCCGTGCAGCGCCTCGTAGGCGACGTTGCCGACCACGGGCGCCCGCGGCACCGTCTTCTTGATCAGGTCGAGCGCGTTCTCGTAGCCCTGGGTGACGCGCAGGTCGGCCAGGTGCGAGGCGAGGCCGCCGATGGTCGGCGAGTAGGAGCGGCCGTTGTCGTTGACGACGACGATGACGGGGCGGTCGACGCCGGCGGCGATGTTGTTCAGCGCCTCCCAGCACATGCCGCCGGTCAGCGCGCCGTCACCGACGACCGCGACGACGGCGCGGTCGTCCTCGCCGCGCAGCTGGAACGCCTTGGCGAACCCGTCGGCGTAGGACAGGGCCGTCGAGGCGTGCGAGTTCTCGATGATGTCGTGCTCGGACTCGGCGCGGCTCGGGTAGCCCGACAGGCCGCCGCGCTGGCGCAGCAGCTCGAAGTCGTGCCGGCCGGTGAGAATCTTGTGCACGTAGGCCTGGTGGCCCGTGTCGAAGAGAATCTTGTCGTGCGGCGAGTCGAAGACGCGGTGCAGCGCGATCGTCAGCTCGACCGCGCCCAGGTTGGGCCCCAGGTGCCCCCCGGTCTTGGAGACCGCCTGGACGAGGAACTCGCGGATCTCCTCCGCGAGCCGAGACAGCTGAGCGGCGTCCAGTCGCTTGAGGTCGTCGGGACCCGTGATCGACTCCAGCAAGCTCACTCGTTTCAACTCCTCCGTCGGGGATTCGGTCTCCCCTGGCTCGGGCCGTTCCGAGTTTAATCCCGGTTCGCCCGCGACGCGCCGCAGACCACCCGCCCGGGGGGTGTGAAAAGACTGACCCCGGTGCGAGGGATGAGGTAGGAAAAGAGCATGGGCGTCGAAGAGATTGTGCTGCTCAACGCGGACGACGAGGCCGTCGGAACCGCGCCCAAGAGCGCCAGCCACCATAGAGACACGCCGTACCACCTGGCCTTCTCCTGCTATGTCACGGACACGGAGGGTCGTGTGCTGATCACTCAGCGCGCCCTCGGGAAGCGCACCTTCCCCGGCGTCTGGACGGGCAGTTGCTGCGGCCATCCGGGCCCCGGCGAGAAGCTGCGCGACGCCGTGCTCCGGCGATTGCAGGACGAGCTGGACATCCAGGACGCGACACTGACCCCGGTCCTGCCGCGGTTCCAGTACCGGGCCGTGGCCGACGACGGGACGGTCGAGCACGAGCGCTGCCCGGTCGTGCGCGCCGTCGTCCCCGCGGGCGAGGCCGTCCACCCGAATCCCGAGGAGGTGGAGCGGGCCGAGTGGTGGACGTGGGAGCAGTGCCTGGAGCTGACCGGAAAGCCCGAGTCCTCTCCCTGGTACCGGCTCCAGCTGGCCGAACTGGCGCCGCTCGGCACGCCGCTCGACTGGCCGGACGCGGGCCGCGCCGGCCTGCCGCCCGCCCTCGGCTGGTAGCCGCGGGCGGCCGCGCCCCCGGCCGCGCCCGCCGGGGCGCGGGCCGGGCCGGTGTGGCGCGCATCACCGAAAGATCACTATTCGGCGTCCGGTGTTGACCGTCCGTCCGTCCAAGCAGACGCTTGTTTCTCGGTGCAACCGAAGGGACGGACGATGCGAGTACGTGCTCCCCGGCGCCGCTGGACGGCGGTCGCGGCGTTGACCATGACGGCCGCCGTCGCCGTGTCGGCCTGCGGCGGCAGCGACGACAAGGGCTCCAACGACACATCCCAGGTCGAGGTCTTCTCCTGGTGGACCGGTCCGGGCGAGGCGGACGGGCTCGCCGCGATGCAGGCCGACTTCGAGAAGAAGAACGCCGGAACCAAGTTCGTCAACGCGGCCATCGCCGGCGGATCCGGCACCCAGGCCCAGGCCGTGCTGGCGAGCCGGCTGCAGAACCGCAAGCCGCCGGACTCCTTCCAGGGCCACGCGGGCGCCGAGCTGCTCGACTACATCAAGGCCGGGCAGATCGAGCCGCTCGACTCCTTCTACGACGAGAACAACCTGAAGTCGGTCTACCCGCAGCAGCTCCTCGACCAGATCAGCTACCAGGGGAAGATCTACTCGGTGCCGGTGAACATCCACCGGTCGAACATGCTCTGGTACAACCCGGGCATCCTCAAGGACGCCGGGATCTCGGGGCCGCCCGCGACGATCGCCGACTTCATCACCGCGCTGAAGGCCGTCAAGGACAAGACCAAGAAGGTCCCGCTGTCGCTCGGCGCGCAGTGGACGGCCGACCACCTGCTGGAGAACGTCCTGCTGGGCGACCTCGGCACCGACGCCTACAACGCGCTGTGGAAGCCGGGCGCCGACTGGGGCAGCCCGGCCGTCACCAAGGCGCTCACCGACTACGCCGAGATCATGAAGTACACGACGCTGGAGGCCGCGTCCACGGACTGGCAGGGCGCCGCGAAGGCCGTCGTCGACGGCAAGGCCGCGTTCAACATCATGGGCGACTGGGCGTACGGGTACTTCACCGGGAGCGCCCCCAACGGGCTCGGCAAGAAGCTCGACACCGACTTCAAGTACGCGCCCTCCCCCGGCACCGACGGCACCTACCTGTGGCTGTCGGACAGCTTCACCCTGCCCAAGAACGCGCCTCACCGCGGCGGGGCCCTCGCGTGGCTGAAGGAGGTGTCCAGCAAGGAGGGGCAGGACCTGTTCAACCCGAAGAAGGGATCCGTCCCCGCCCGCAAGGACGCCGACAAGAGCCTCTACAAGGGCTACCTCCAGTACGCGTTCGAGCAGTGGAACAAGCCCGGCATCAAGCTGGCGGGCTCGTTCTGGCACGGCGTCAACGCCAGTAAGAAGCAGCACACCGACATCGACACGGCGGTGGGCCTCTTCCTGCAGAACAAGGACGTCGCCAAGCTGCAGCAGGGGCTGGTGAGCGCGGCCAAGAACAGCGGCCAGTGAGGCCCTCCGGCTCCAGGTGGGCCCGTAGCCGCAGGTGGCTGCCCGGGCTGCTGCTGGTCTCGCCGTCCATCGTCGCGATCGGCCTGTTCGTCTACGGGCTCATCTTCTGGAACACGCGGGTCGCGGTGAGCGGCAAGCACGACGAGGTCACCGAGTACGGGTTCGACAAGGGAAGGAACTTCGTCGACCTGTGGGACCAGCCCAGCTGGCCCGGCGCGGTGAAGCACGCGCTGCTGTTCACGGCGGTCTTCGTCGTCGGCGCCCTGGTGCTCGGCGCGTTCCTGGCGTTCCTGATGGACAAGGGCATCAGGGGCGAGGCGTCCTTCCGCGTCGTCTACCTGTTCCCCATGGCGGTGTCGTTCATCGCCAGCGGCGTCGTGTGGCGCTGGCTGATGAACCCGGCGCCGCCGGAGCGCGCGGTCGGCCTGAACCAGCTGTTCGGCAAGCTGCACCTCGGCGCGCTGGCGAACAGCTGGTGGCAGGACCCGGACTGGGGCATGGCGGCCATGGCACTGCCCGCGATCTGGCAGATGTCCGGGTACGTCATGGCGCTGTACCTCGCCGGCTTCCGCGGCGTCCCCGGCGAGCTGCGGGAGGCGGCGCGGGTGGACGGCGCGTCCGAGTGGAAGGTGTACCGGTACGTGGTGTTCCCGCAGCTCCGTCCGGTGACGCTGTCCGCACTGATCATCCTCGGGCACATCTCGCTGAAGGTGTTCGACCTGATCATGGCGATCGCGGGCAAGCAGATCATCACCTATGTGCCGGCCGTGGCCGCCTATGTCGAGATCTTCGACCGGCACGACCCGGCGAACGGCGCCACGATCGCCACCTACCTGCTGCTCGCGGTGGCCGTGCTGGTGATCCCCTATCTGGTCTGGTCGGTGCGGACGGAGCGGACGCGATGACGGGCGTGGAGGCGTCCCCGGCGCCGGCGCGGCGCCGGGCGGCGGGCGGGCGGCGCGGCGCGGCGGCGGAGCCGGGGAGGTCGTCTGGCGCCTGGCGGGCCGTCAAGCTGGCCGTCCTGCTGGCGTTCGTCCTGCTCTTCCTGATCCCCGTGTACGTGCTGGTGGTCACGAGCTTCAAGCCGCTGGACGAGGCGGACCCGAGCAGTGCGTGGAACCTGCCGGGCCAGTGGAGCACGTCCGGCTGGAGCTCGGCGTGGGAGGCGCTGAAGCCCGGCCTGGCGAACAGCGTCAAGATCGCCGTCTCGGGGTCGCTGATCTCGGCGGTGCTCGGCTCGCTGAACGGCTACGTGCTGTCCAAATGGCGGTTCCCCGGCGCGGACGTCGTCTTCACGCTGTTCCTGTTCGGCATGTTCATCCCGTACCAGGCGGTGATGATCCCGCTGGCGGGCCTGCTCACCGACATGGAACTGGTGGGCACGATCCGCGGCCTCGTCCTCGCGCACGTCGTGTACGGCATCCCGATCTGCACGCTGATCTTCCGGAACTACTACGTGACGATCCCGGACGAGCTGGTGGAGGCGGCCCGCGTCGACGGCGCCGGGATGCTCCGCACCTACTGGTCGGTCGTCCTGCCCGTGTCGGCGCCGGCGTTCGCGGTGACGCTGATCTGGCAGTTCACCTCGATGTGGAACGACTTCCTGTTCGCGGTGTTCCTCGGCGCCCCCGACAGCTGGCCGGTCACGGTGATGCTGAACAACACGGCCGGCTCGGGGGCCGTGGCCGTCCAGTACAACCAGCAGATGGCCGAGGCGCTCCTCGCGTCCCTGCCGACCCTCCTGGTCTACCTGCTCCTCGGACGGTTCTTCATGCGCGGCCTCATGGCGGGCGCGTTGAAGGGCTGAGAATTCCACCGGCGCGTCAACCGCATATCGACCTCAAGCGTCACATGGGTGATCAACCACCTCATGGGTTGAAAGGCCCATGACGGACAAGGACCCTTTCGCCTTGTGCGTTGGCAATTCCTGCGGGATGCGCCTAGCCTCTCGGGCATCGTCGTACGACACCCGGCGTCCGTCGCCGGGCGTCCCGGCGATCCCGGGGGCGAACGGACCGGGCGGACAACGGAGGTGACCGCGTGCAGGCGATGAGTGTTCAGCAGCCCTGGGCGTTCGCGATCGCGCGTGGTGGCAAAAGCGTGGCGAACCAGAGCTTCCCGACCGCCTACCGCGGTCCGCTCCTCATCCACGCCTCGATGCGCGTCGACCTGAAGGCGTGCGACTCCCCGCTGGTCCAGGCGGCCGGCTGGGACCCGCGCGACCCGCTCGCCACGATCGGCGCCGTCATCGCGGTCGCCGAACTCGACGACGTCTGCTCCGCCGCCGTCCGCGGCGCCTCCTGCGACTGCGGCCCCTGGGCCGACTCGGCCTCCCACCACTGGCTCCTGTCCGGCATCCGGGCCCTCCCCCGCCCCATCGTCGCCCTGGGCCGCACGGACCTGTGGCAGCCCACCCCCAGCCTCCTCAAAGAGGTCGAGACGATGTTCGCGAGCGCCGCCCTGCACAACGCCACCTGAGCGGAAGAAGGATCCTCAGGAGGCTCTGAGGGCTTCGGCGGCTTCGCGGAGGCGGGCGAACTCGGCGGCGATGCGGTCGAGGGGCCAGCTCGCGTTGAGGCCGCTCGGGTTGGGCAGGACCCACAGGCGCGCGGGGCCGAAGTCCTCGTCCTGCGGGCCGATCCGCGTCCGGGGGCGGGCGAAGGCGGTGCGGTAGGCGGTGACGCCCGCGACGGCCAGGTAGGCCGGGCGGTGGCGTTCGACGAGGGCGGCCAGGCGGCGCCCGCCCTCGCGGAGCTCCGCCTCGGTCAGCTCGTCGGCGCGGGCGGTGGTGCGCGGCGCCAGGTTGGTGATGCCGAGGCCGTAGCCGGGCAGGAGGTCCTGCTCGGACGGGTGCAGCCGCCGGTCGGTGAAGCCGGACAGGTGCAGCGCTGGCCAGAAGCGGTTGCCGGGACGGGCGAAGTGGCGGCCGGTCGCCCCCGAGTACAGGCCCGGGTTGATGCCGCAGAACAGGACACGGAGCGTCCCGGGGGCCTCGGGCAGGACGTCGGGGATGACGCGGTCGCGGGCGGCCTCCAGGTCGGCCTTGGTGGGGCGCATCAGATCAGGTTACGGACGATGAGCGCCACCGCGGACGTCCCGACGACGGCGAGGAGCGCGACGCGCAGGCGCCCGGCGTCCAGGTAGCGGCGCAGCGGGCCGGCGGCGAGGAACCCGGCGAACACGAACGGGACCAGCTCCGCGCCCGCGACGACCTGCCGGGCCGGGAGGCGGCCGGCGGCGGCGAGGGTGAGGAGCGACAGCAGGGCGCCGACGATGAAGAAGACCGCCAGGGTCGCGCGGACGCGGGGGCCGCTCTCGCGCTGGTAGAGCAGCGCGATCGGCGGGCCGCCGATGCCGGAGGCGGTGCCGGTCGTCCCGGAGATGACGCCGGCGGTGGCGAGCGTGCGGCGGTTGCGCGGCAGGTCCGCGGTCCAGGCGGTCAGGGCGAGCGCGGCGAGGACGACCACGCCGATCACGACGCCGAGGACGCGGTCCGGGGCGGCCGTCACCAGCCACACGCCGGCCGGCGTGCCGGCGAGGCGGCCGGCGAACGCCCAGCCGAGCCCGCGCAGGTCCGCGTGCCGCAGTTCCTGGGCGAGCGTCGCGAACGGCAGCACGAGCGCGATGACGAGGATCGCGCCAGGCATCAGGGACGGGTACAGCATCGTCACGATCGGCGTCGCGACCAGCCCGACGCCGAGGCCGACGCTGCCCTGCACGATAGCGCCGGCCAGCGCGGCAAGGCCGCCGATCAGGACGAAATCGACAGGTGGCACGCCGAGTGAGCCTACCGCCCGGTCAGCCGGACACCGCGGTCAGCCGGACACCGCGGTCAGGCGGACGCGGCGGTCAGGCGGACACCGCGGTCAGGCGGACGCGGCGGTCAGGCGGTCGAGCTGGTCGGCGGTGAGCGTCGTGCGGGCGGCCTCCACGAGCGGCGGGAGCTGCTCCAGGGTGCGGGCGCTCGCGATGGGCGCGGCGACGGTCGGCTGGGCGGCGAGCCAGGCGAGGGCGACCGTCGCGACCGGGACGCCCTGCTCCTCGGCGACGATGTCCAGCGCCGCCAGGACGGCGCGCCCGCGCTCGGTCTCCAGGTGCCGCGCCGCGCCTCCGGCGCGCGCGCTGTCCACCGTGGACCCGGGGCGGTACTTCCCGGTGAGGAAGCCGGACGCGAGCCCGTAGTACGGGACGGCGGCGAGCCCGTACTTCTCGGCCAGGTCGCGGCGCGGTCCCTCGTAGGAGCCGCGGGAGACGAGGTTGTACTCGGGCTGGATGGCGACGTAGCGGGCCGTCCCCTCGCGTTCGGCGAACTCCAGGGAGGCCTGGAGCCGGTCCAGCTCGATGTTCGACACCCCGATCTGCCGGATCTTGCCGGCGGCGACCAGGCCGTCCAGCGTCGTCATGATCTCCTCGACGGGCACCGACGGGTCGTCGAAGTGGGTGAAGTACAGGTCGATGCGGTCGGTGCGCAGCCGCCGCAGCGAGTCGTCCACGGCCGCCCTCATCGTCGCCGCGGACAGGCCCTGGTGCTCGGGGTGCCTGCCCCCCTTGGTCGCGATCACGAGGTCGTCGCGGTTGCCCCGCGACTCGGCCCACTCCCCGATGATCGATTCGGACTCGCCGCCCCGGTTGCCCTCCACCCACGCCGAGTAGGAGTCGGCGGTGTCGAGGAAGTCGCCGCCGGCCGCCGCGTAGGCGTCCAGAATCTCGAACGAGCGCTCCCGGTCCGCCGTCCAGCCGAAGACGTTGCCGCCCAGGCAGAGCGGGAAGACGTCCAGTTCACCGATCTTGTGCATGGCTTCCTTGTCGTCGATCGCGGAAGGGGTTCCAGGGACCACTACCCCGTGCCGGCCGCGCTAGCCGCGACCTGGGCGGCGAGCGCGCGGGCGAGCGCGTCGGCCTCGGTCTCCGAGAGCGGGGCGTGCCCGACGAGGATGCGGTACCAGAGCACCCCGTAGGCCTGGTCGACGACGAGGCCGAGGTCGGTCGCCGCGGAGACCTCGCCGCGGTCGCGCGCCCGATCCAGCAGCCCGTGCAGTACCGCGCGCCGTCCGGCGATGAAGGCGCGCATGTGCTCGCGGGCGTGCGGGTCCCGCTGCGCCTCGGCCATCGCGTGCCGCAGCACCGACACCGTGCGCTCGTGCCCCACGGCCCGGAACGTCGCGCGGAGGAACGCCCCGAGGTCGCCGTGCAGCGAGCCGGTGTCCGGGACGGGGATGTCCTCGCCGGCGCGCTCGGCCACCGCCTCCAGCAGCACGGCGCCCTTGGACGGCCACCAGCGGTAGATCGTCTGCTTCCCGACGCCGGCCGCCGCCGCGATCGTGTCGATCGTCACGGGGGTGTCGCCGGTGCCCCCGAGCAGCTCGACGGCGACGTCCAGGATCGCCCGGCGGGCGGCCTCGTTGCGTCGCCGGCCCGTGTGGGGCCGGCGGGTCTCACCGGTCATGGGCAGAGCTTATCCGTTTGACGAGACCGCATGTCTCGGCAAACAATTGCCAAGACCACTAGTCTCGACAACGAAAGGCCACGCATCATGACGCTCATGACGCTCGACGGGCAGCGGGTTCTCGTCTGCGGCGGCACCTCCGGGATCGGCGCGGCCACCGCCCGGCTCTTCGCCGGCCAGGGCGCCGACGCCGTCGTCACCGGACGCGACGCCGGGCGCCTCGCCAAGGCGGCGGCGGACGGCCTCGCCGCGCGCCGGCTGGACGCGGCCTCGGACGAGGAGGTCGCCGCGTTCTTCGCCGAGGACGCGGTCTACGACCATCTCGTCCTCGCGCTGAGCGGCGGAGCGGGCGCGGGCCCGATCGCCGCCCTCGACCCGGCCGATCTGCGCGCCGGCTTCGAGGCCAAGTTCTGGCCGCACCTGCGGCTCGTCCAAGCCGCGCTCCCCCGAATGGCGGCGGGCGGCTCGGTCACGTTCGTCACCGCGTCGTCGGCGCGGGCCGCGCTGCCCGGCACGGCCGGCCTCGCGGCGATCAACGGCGCGCTGGAGGCGATGGTGCGGCCCCTCGCCGCCGAACTGGCGCCGCTGCGCGTCAACGCCGTCTCCCCGGGCGTCATCGACACCCCGTGGTGGGACGGCGTGCCCGCCGAGCAGCGCGCCGCCATGTTCGCCGAGCACGCCGCCGCCCTGCCGACCGGGCGCGTCGGGCGTCCCGAGGACGTGGCGCAGGCGATCCTGCTGACCGCGACGAACGGGTTCGTCACCGGCAGCGTCGTCGAGTGCAACGGCGGCCTGACCCTGCCAACCGGCCGCTGAACGTACGGAACGGGCCGCCCCCGGTGGGGAGGCGGCCCGTTTCGGGGTGCGGACTACTTGCGGAGCAGGTTCCGCAGGACGTACTGGAGAATGCCGCCGTTGCGGTAGTAGTCGGCCTCGCCGGGGGTGTCGATGCGGACGACCGCGGCGAACTCCTTGCCGTCGGCCCTGACGGTGACCTCCTCCGGGATCCCGCCCTCGTTGAGCGCGGTGACGCCGGTGATGTCGAACGTCTCGGTGCCGGTGAGGCCGAGGGACTCGGCCGACTCCCCGTCCCTGAACTGCAGCGGCAGGACGCCGAGGCCGATCAGGTTCGAGCGGTGGATGCGCTCGTAGGACTGGGCGATGACGGCGCGGACGCCGAGCAGCGCGGTGCCCTTGGCCGCCCAGTCGCGCGACGAGCCGGAGCCGTACTCCTTGCCCGCGACGACCACGAGCGGGGTGCCCTGCGCCGCGTAGTTCTGCGCGGCGTCGTAGATGAACGCCTGCGGCGCGTCCTCCTGGGTGAAGTCGCGGGTGTAACCGCCCTCGACGCCGTCCAGGAGCTGGTTGCGCAGCCGGATGTTGGCGAACGTCCCGCGGATCATGACCTCGTGGTTGCCGCGGCGCGAGCCGTAGGAGTTGAAGTCCTTGACCGCGACGCCGTTGTCCTCCAGGTACCGCGCGGCGGGCGTGCCGGCCTTGATGGACCCGGCCGGGGAGATGTGGTCGGTGGTGACCGAGTCGCCGAGCTTGGCCAGGACGCGGGCGCCGTGGATGTCGGCGACCGGCTCCGGCTCGGCGCCCATGCCGTCGAAGTACGGCGCCTTGCGGACGTAGGTCGACGCGGCGTCCCACTCGAACAGGTCGCCGGTCGGGATGTCGAGGTTCCGCCAGCGGTCGTCGCCCTTGAAGACGTCGGCGTAGCTCTCGGTGAACATCTCCTGCCCGATGGACGACTCGACGATCGCGGCGACCTCCTCCGGCGCGGGCCAGATGTCGGCCAGGCGGACCGGGCCGTCGTCGCCCTCGGCGATCGGGTCGTTCAGGATGTCGATGTCCATCGTCCCGGCGAGCGCGTAGGCGATGACCAGCGGCGGCGAGGCCAGGTAGTTCATCTTCACGTCGGGGCTGATGCGGCCCTCGAAGTTGCGGTTGCCCGACAGGACCGCGGTGACCGCGAGGTCGTTGTCGTTGACCGCCTTGGAGATCTCCGGCTGCAGCGGGCCGGTGTTGCCGATGCAGGTGGTGCAGCCGTACCCGACCAGGTTGAAGCCGATCTTGTCGAGGTACGGGGTGAGGCCGGCGCGCTCCAGGTAGTCGGTGACGACCTGGGATCCGGGCGCGAGGGAGGTCTTCACCCACGGCTTGCGGGTCAGGCCCTTGTCCACCGCGTTCTTCGCCAGCAGCGCCGCGCCGATCATCACGTACGGGTTGGAGGTGTTGGTGCAGGAGGTGATGGCCGCGACGGCGACGTGCCCGTGGTCGAGCTCGAAGGACGTCCCGTCGTCCAGGGTGACCGGGACGGGGTTGTGCGGGCGCTCGGACCCGTTGGAGCCGTGCTGCCGCGGCTTGTCGCCGTCGGTGTCGCCGCTGATCGCCGGGGAGTCCGAGGCCGGGAACGACTCGCTGGAGGCCTCGTCGGCCGGGCCCTGGATGCTCTCGGCGTAGTTCAGCACGTCCCGCCGCCAGGTCTGCTTGGCCTCGGCCAGCGAGATGCGGTCCTGCGGGCGCTTCGGGCCGGCCAGCGACGGGACGACCGTCGCGAGGTCCAGCTCCATGTACTCGGAGAACTCCGGCTCCACCGACGGGTCGAGCCACAGGCCCTGCGCCTTGGCGTAGGCCTCGACGAGCGCGATCTGCTCCTCGTCGCGGCCGGTGAGGCGCAGGTACTTCAGCGTCTCGTCGTCGATCGGGAAGATCGCGCAGGTGGAGCCGAACTCGGGGCTCATGTTGCCGATCGTGGCGCGGTTCGCCAGCGGCAGCGCCTGCACGCCCTCGCCGTAGAACTCGACGAACTTGCCGACGACGCCGTGCTCGCGCAGCATCTCGGTGATGGTGAGCACCAGGTCGGTGGCGGTCGTCCCGGCGGGCATCTCGCCGGTCAGCTTGAAGCCGACGACGCGCGGGATGAGCATGGAGATCGGCTGGCCGAGCATCGCGGCCTCCGCCTCGATGCCGCCGACGCCCCAGCCGAGCACGCCGATGCCGTTCTCCATCGTCGTGTGCGAGTCGGTGCCGACGCAGGTGTCGGGGTAGGCGACCCCGCCCCGGTCGAACACCACGCGGGCCAGGTGCTCGATGTTCACCTGGTGGACGATGCCGGTGCCGGGCGGGACGACCTTGAACTCGTCGAACGCCGTCTGCCCCCAGCGCAGGAACTGGTAGCGCTCCTTGTTGCGCTCGTACTCGCGCTGCACGTTGCGCTCGAAGGCGTCCGGCGAGCCGAAGTAGTCGACGATCACCGAGTGGTCGATCACCATCTCGGCCGGCGCCAGCGGGTTGATCCTGGTCGGGTCGCCGCCGAGGTCGCGCACCGCCTCGCGCATCGTGGCCAGGTCGACCACGCACGGCACGCCGGTGAAGTCCTGCATGATCACCCGGGCGGGGGTGAACTGGATCTCCTTGCTCGGCTTGGCCTTCGCGTCCCACTGGGCGAGCGCGCGGATGTGGTCGGCGGTGACGTTGGCGCCGTCCTCGGTGCGCAGCAGGTTCTCCAGCAGCACCTTGAGGCTGTACGGGAGACGGGCCGAGCCCTCGACGGCGTCCAGCCGGTAGATGTCGTACGACCTGTCGCCGACCTGCAGCTTGTCGAGACTGCCGAAGCTGTTCGCGGACACGGACTCCTCCTCCGTCGCCACCGCGCGTCCGGTCCGGGACATGAGCGCGCGGCGCTGGGTTGATCTTCAGTAAGGCCCGTCCCCGAGGCCGACGCGGGACGGCGCGCGGCGGGACGGGAGCTTCGTCTCCCTTGATCCTGCCTTAGTCGGACTCCTGACCGGGAATCAGGGCCGCCTAACTTCCGCCGGTTTTCTCTCGACGTCAAGCTATCTTCATTTTATCTCGACATCAAGCTACTTGTCCCCGGCGGGGCGGCCCCAGGCACGACAAGCAGGACGGGTGCGGCCGGCGGGGTTCCACCGGCCGCACCCGTCCTCAGGGGGTGCGGGCTCTACCTGAGCCAGAAGATCCACGGCGGGGGGCCGAGGTCGTTCGTGCCCGGACGGCCGAGGGCGGCCGCGCGCCGGGTCAGAGAGAGTTCCAGAAAGAGCAGTTCGCGGTCGTGGCGGTGTCGGTGCGGTGAACGGCGTCAGGCGCCAGGGACAGGACGTCGCCCGAGGAGCGGAAGCGCGGCCAGTGCGGCGCCTGACGGGCCTGCGGCCTGCCGTCGCGGGCGAAGGACGTCCAGTAGCCCACCATGGCGGTGGAGAGCCGCTGCTGCGCCGGGGTCAGCGTGCCGATCAGCCCCGGGAACAGGAACGTCAGCTCGCTGGCGTGCTCGGCGCCCTCCTCGAAGCCGGGGACGTCGAGCAGCGGCGGAGCGCCCCGGTCGGCGAACTGGTACGCGTACACCGGGACGCCCGCGCGGTCGAGCAGGCGGAACGCGTTCTGGTGCACGCACGCCGAGAGCACTTCGTTGGAGTCCGTCTGGAGCGTCGCCAGCGCGATCCTGGGCTCCGGGTAGGCCCCCGCCGGGTAGCGGGCCAGTACCTTGCCGGCGTCGGCGCCGTAGACGGAGCGGACGATGTCCTCGTATTGAGCGGCGGTGATGGGGTCCGGGTAGGAGAGGGAGACGAACAGGCGCATCTCGTCCAGCGTGTTGCCGTGCATCACGGGGACCCGGTTGAAGCGGCCCCGTTCGATCGCCTGCTCAGGCTGCAGGGGAAGGACGCGGTCGCCGCCCGCCACAGGACCCGCGTCCGTGGCCTTGGCCTCGAAGGTCTCCAGCACCGTCTTGACGGGCGTCGCGCGCAGGCACGCGGCGTCGGCCGCGTCCGAGCCCTTGCCGCATCCCATGGCCTTGGCGATCGTCACCCCTTCGGCCTCGGCCGAGGACTCCGTACGGGCGGGCGCGGTACAGGAGTAGCTCTGCGCGATGACCTTGTGGAACAGGCCCGCGGCGGCGGGAGAGGCGAGGTTGGCGCAGGCGTTCCACGAACCCGCGGACTCGCCGAACAGCGTGACGTTTCCGGGGTTCCCGCCGAAGGCCTCGGCGTTGCGCTGGACCCAGCGCAGGGCCGCCTGCTGGTCGAGCAGGCCGTAGTTGCCCGTCTGGTAGCGCCGGTCGGCGCCGGACTCCAGGCCGGGGTGCGCGAGCCAGCCGAACGCGCCGAGGCGGTAGTTGATCGTGACGACCACGACGCCGCCTTCCACGGCCAGTTTGGCGGCGTTGTAGATGCTCGCGGTACCGGTCGTGTTGCCGCCGCCGTGCACCCACACCATGACGGGCAGTCCGTGCTTGCGTTGCGCACGGTCCGGCGTGGTGACGTTCAGATAGAGGCAGTCTTCCTCGTAGCTCGTCTCACCCCCGTAAGGCGCGGGAAGCTGCGCGCACTGGCCGCGCGGGGAGGTGGCGTCGCGCACGCCCTGCCACGGCCGCGCCGGCTGCGGCGGCCTGAAGCGCCGGTCCCCCGTCGGCGGCGCGGCGAACGGGATGCCCTGGAACAGGCGGTGGTCCTGCCGCACCTGGCCTCGCACCAACCCCAGGTCGGTGCGGACGACGGCGGACGAGTCCGGTGCCCGGTGCTGGGCCGCGGCCGGAGCCGTCCCTCCTAAGACGAGAGCGGATGCGAGCAGCGCGATGGCGGTGAGTCTCACAGGGTCCCCTTTCAGCGTGACTCTTTCTGACACCCCCCGAACGGCCGATCTCTTCGCATCACATCAGTGCTTGATCTCGAAAAGGACGCGAGTGGCCAACGTGTTCGTCTACGACACGATCCGCAAATTCCGGACATGGTCGCGGCGGGGGACGCGGCGCGGCTCACCACCGCTGGCGGGCCTCCTCCGCCCAGCCGGTGAGGCCGTCGAAGTCGAGCCAGGTGCCGTCGTCGGCCTGGGCGCGGCCGCTGAAGTGGCCGAAGCACTGGTGGGTCTCGCTGCCGACGACGCCGAGCTCCGTCCGCGCGACCTTCTCGTGGAAGGGCCGGAACTCGGCCTCGACGCGGGGCCCGCGGATCGTCCAGGGGCGCAGCCGGTCGCCGCGGTCGTAGGACCAGTCGAGCTCGTCGCCGATCTTGTGCAGCCGGCCGCCGATGAACAGCGCGTTCTCGGTCATGCCGGTGCCGTCGGTCCATGTGCCGCCGAGCTGCAGGGCCAGGCCGGGGCCGCTCGCCGCCGCCCAGTTCCACGTCATGCGGTACGGCCACTTGCCGCGCCCGTGGTCGAGGACGGCGAACGCGCCGTCCCCGATCTCGTGGTCGCCGGACGGGAGCCGCAGCCGCCCGTGCACGGGGCGCCCGACGTCCTTGACCGTGTACTGGAAGCGCCGGTCGCTCCAGGGGACCACCACGCCGAGCGACTCGTGGCCGTCCGGCAGCGGGACCCGGACGTCCAGGTCCACCACCCCGGGGACCAGCGCCCGCAGCCGCGAGCCGGACGGGTCCTGCCGGACGCCGACCGCGAAGCCCGCCCCGCGCACCGACGCCTCCCCGGAGCCGCTGCGGTCGGGGAACACCGCGCCGCGCGCGAGGGGGACCACCCCGTCCCGGGAGATCTCCTCGCCCGTCCCGCGGTCCAGCACGTACACGCCGTGGACCGCGGCGTAGTCGAGCGACGAGGCGACCAGCCCGACGATGTGCCGGGGCGTGACGAGGCCCCAGTACTCCCAGCGCTTGGCCCGCCCCCACCCGCGCAGGTTCGCGCGGTGCAGCGGGCGCCGCGTCCAGCCGACCGCCCGCGGATCGAGCCGCCCGTCCGGCGTGCACAGGTCGACGGGCTCGGTGATCTCGCGCTCATGGGTCGGCATGTTCCGAGGCTACCGAGCGGCCCGCGCGACGCCGTGGTCCCTGGAACGGTTCAGCCTCGGACACGGGCCCGTTTAAATAAGTCCATACCTGGGCCAGAGTTTCTCTCGTGCCGGACCGGTCGATCTCCTCTAGGTGATCATTGAACCGCCCTGGAGCGCCGAGGAGCACGATCGCGCGCTGGACCGGCTCGCCGCCCGGGAGAACTTCCCGGTGGCCGCGCGGGTCCTGCCCGCCCGGCACCGCGCCGCCCTGCGGGCCGTCTACGGCTTCGCGCGGCTCGTCGACGACATCGGCGACGAGGCCCCGCCGGAGCAGCGGCCCAAACTGCTCGGACTCGTGGACGACGACCTGGACCGCGTGTTCGCCGGGCGGACGCCCGCCCTGCCGCAGCTGCGGAGGCTGGCGGAGACGGTGCACGCGCACCGGATCCCCGAGGAGCCGTTCCGCGACCTCGTGCAGGCGAACCGGCAGGACCAGACCGTCCACCGGTACGAGACGTTCGCCGACCTGAAGGGGTACTGCGCGCTGTCCGCCGCGCCGGTGGGACGGATCGTCCTGCATCTGTTCCGCGCGCACACCCCGCGCCTCGCGGCCGCGTCCGACGACGTCTGCACGGCGCTGCAGATCGTCGAGCACTGCCAGGACGCCGGGCAGGACTACCGGGCCGGCCGGATCTACCTGCCCGGCGAGGACCTGCGCCGGTTCGGCTGCGCCGAGGAGGACCTCGCGCGGCCGGTGACGCCGACCCGGCTGCGCGGTGTCCTGGCGCTGCAGGCCGGCCGCGCCCGCGAGCTGCTGGACGGGGGCGCCGCGCCGCTGCTGGCGGACCTGACGGGATGGGCGCGCATCGCCGTGGCGGGCTACGTGGCCGGCGGGCGCGCCGCGCTGTCGGCTCTGGAGCGCGGGCGGTACGACGTGCTCGCTCATGCGCTGCGTCCACGGCGGGCCGCACTGCCGGCCGGGTGGGCGCGCGCCCTTGGAAGGAGGGGGCGATGACGGTTTCGGAGACGTGCGAGGGTTCCGAGCGGGTGGTCGGGGCGTACCGGCACTGCGAGCGGGTGGTGCGCGAGGAGGCCCGCAACTTCTCCTACGGGATCCGGCTGATGCCGGCCCCGAAGCGCCGGGCGATGAGCGCGGTGTACGCGTTCGCGCGCGGCATCGACGACATCGGCGACGGCCCGGAGCCGGCGTGCGTCCGGCTCGACCTGCTGGACCGGACGCGGCAGCGGCTGACGACCGTGCAGGAGGTGCTGCGGCGGCGGGTGGACGTCCGGGCGCTGGAGGGGCATCCGGTGCTGACCGCGCTGGCGGACGCGGCGGGCCGGTTCCCGATCCCCCTGGAGGCGTTCGAGGAGCTCATCGACGGCTGCGAGGACGACGTGCGCGGCGCCGACTACGAGACCTTCGACGACCTGCTGCGCTACTGCCAGCGGGTCGCGGGCTCGGTCGGGCGGCTGTCGCTCGGGGTGTTCGGGTCCGACGGCCGGCAGCGCGCCGAGGGCCTCGCCGACTCGCTCGGCGTCGCGCTCCAGCTCACCAACATCTTGCGCGACCTGCGCGAGGACCGGCTGGCGGGGCGGACCTACATCCCGGCCGAGGACCTCGCGCGGTTCGGCTGCACGCTGAAGCTGGACGAGTCGGGCGCGTTCATCGACCCGCCGTGGCGGCTGAACGAGCTGATCGGCTTCCAGGCGGAGCGGGCGCGGGCCTGGTACGCCGAGGGGCTGCGGCTGCTGCCGCTGCTGGACCGGCGCAGCGCGGCGTGCACGGCGGCGATGGCCGGGATCTACCGGCGGCTGCTGGAGAACATCGCCGCGCGCCCGCAGATCGCGCTGGACGCGCGGATGTCGCTGCCGACCTGGCAGAAGGCTGTGGTGGCGGCGCGCGCGCTGTCGGGGGTGGAGCGGTGAGCGTCGTCATCGTGGGCGGGGGCCTCGCGGGCATCAGCGCGGCGATCGCGCTGCAAGAGGCGGGCGTCGCGGTCACGCTGCTGGAGTCCCGGCCGTGGCTCGGCGGCGCCACCCACTCGTTCGGGCGGGGCGAGCTGAGCGTCGACAACGGCCAGCACGTCTTCCTGCGGTGCTGCACGGCGTACCAGGGGCTGCTGCACCGGCTGCGCGCCGACCACCTCGTCGAGGTGCAGGACCGGTTCGACGTGCCCGTCCTGCGGGCGGGCACGCCGCCGGCGCGGCTGCGCCGCTCGGGCCTGCCGAGCCCGCTGCACCTGCTGCCCTCGCTGGCCCGGTACGCGCCGCTGTCGGCCGCCGACCGGCTGAGGGCCGTGCGCGCCGCGCTGGGGCTGGCGCGCCTGGACCCCGCCGACCCCGTCCTCGACCAGGTCTCCGCCGGGGCGTGGCTGGCGCAGCGCGGGCAGCGGCCGTGGGCGCGGGAGGCCCTGTGGGGCCTGTTCCTCACGTCCGCGCTGAACGCCGAGGTGGACGACGCGGCGCTCGGCCTGTCGGCGATGGTGTGCCGGCGGGCCCTGTTCGGACGCCCCGACGCGGCCGACATCGGGGTGCCGCTCGTCCCGCTGGAGGAGCTGCACGGCGGCCCGGCGCTGCGGCGCATCGCGGAGATGGGCGGGACCGTCCGGCTGAAGGCCCGGGTGGAGTCCGTCACCGCCGACCCGAAGGTGGTCGTGGACGGGACGCCGATCGCCGCCGACGCGGTGGTCATCGCGGTGCCGCACGAGGCGGCGGCGCGGCTGCTGCCCGCCGAGGCGCTGCCAGACCCGCTGCGCTGGCCCGAGCTGGACGCCAGCCCGATCGTGAACGTGCACGTCGTCTACGACCGCAGGGTCATGGACGCGCCGTTCGCCGCCGCGGTCGGCTCGCCCGTCCAGTGGGTCTTCGACCGGACGGCGGTCAGCGGGCTGCGCCGCGGCCAGTACCTCGCGGTGTCGCTGTCGGCCGCCGACCCGTGGATCGACATGCCGACCGCCGAGCTGCGCTCGCGGTTCGTGCCCGAGCTGCGGCGGCTGCTGCCCGCCGCGTGGGGCGCGCAGGTCCGGGAGGTGTTCGTGACGCGGGAGCGGCGCGCGACGTTCCGGCAGCGCCCCGGCAGCGCGGCCGCCCGCCCCGGCGCGGCGACGCGCGCGCCGGGCCTGTACCTGGCCGGCGCGTGGACCGACACGGGCTGGCCCGACACCATGGAGGGAGCAGTGCGCAGTGGTCTCACCGCCGCCCGCCTGGTCCGCCGCCACCTGGAGAAGGTGAAGGACCGATGACGGCCGTGCCCGTTTCGCTGACCGATGTCCGTGAGCTGGTCGACGGGGCGCTGCGCGCCGCGGTCGGGCGGCTCGATCCGCGCACCTACCGGGTCGCGGCCTACCATCTCGGCTGGACCGACGAGGAGGGCCACCCGCGCAGGGCGCCGGCGGGCAAGGCGCTGCGCCCGGCCCTGGCGCTGCTGTCCGCGCGGGCCGCGCTGGCTCCCCCGGAGAGCGGGCTGCCGGGCGCCGTCGCCGTCGAGCTGGCCCACGCGTTCTCCCTCCTGCACGACGACATCATGGACCGCGACCGGACGCGCAGGCACCGCCCGGCGGCGTGGACCGTGTTCGGCGACGCGTCCGCGATCCTGGCGGGCGACGCGCTGCTGGCCCTCGCCGGCGAGGTCCTGCTGGAGGCGCCCGGCCAGGGCTCGGCGAGGGCGGCCCGCGCGCTGGCGGCCGCCGTCCGCCGCCTCGTCGCCGGGCAGTCCCTCGACATGGACTTCGAGACGCGCAGGCAGATCGGCGTGGACGAGTGCCTCACGATGGCGTCCGGCAAGACCGCCGCGCTGCTCGCGTGCTCGTGCGCGATCGGGGCCGTCCTGGACGGCGCACCGGACCGGCTGTGCGCCGCGCTGGAGGCGTTCGGCGAGGACCTCGGCATCGCCTTCCAGCTGGTGGACGACCTGCTCGGCATCTGGGGCGACCCGGAGTCCACCGGCAAGCCCGCGCTGTCGGACCTGCGGTCCCGCAAGATGTCGCTGCCGGTCGTCGCCGCGCTGAACTCCGGGTCGCCGGAGGCCGCGCGGCTGGCCGAGCTGTACGCGCGGCCCCTACCCGCCGAGGAGGAGGCGGCCGCGGAGGACCTGGCCGAGGTCGCCGGGCTGGTGGACGCGGCGGGCGGGCGCGCCTGGGCCGAGATGGAGGCGGAGAGCCGCATCCAGCGCGCCGCCGAGCACCTGCTCAACGCGCGGCTGCCGGACGCCGTCCGCGCCGAGTTCCTGCACATCGCCGACTTCGTCACCTGCCGGGACCACTGATGACGACGACAGAGCCCACCACAGAGCCCACCACAGAGCCGGCCCCCGGGACGGCGCCCGCCGCGGGAGCGCCCGTCACCGCGGAGCCGCCGGCCGCCGGCGGGGCGGCCCGGACCAGGTCGGCCGCCGAGGCGCTGGAGGCCGCCCGCGACCACCTGCTCATGCTCCAGTCGCCGGAGGGCTGGTGGAAGGGCGAGCTGCAGACCAACGTGACGATGGACGCCGAGGACCTCCTGCTGCGCGAGTTCCTCGGCATCCGCGACGAGGCGGACACCCGCGAGACAGCGCGCTGGATCAGGTCCCAGCAGGCCGCGGACGGCACCTGGGCGAACTTCCACGACGGCCCGCCGGACCTGTCCACGACCGTCGAGGCGTACGTCGCGCTGCGGCTCGCGGGCGACCCGCCCGACGCGGGCCACATGGTCCGCGCCGCCGCCTTCGTCCGCGGCGGCGGCGGCATCCCCGCGACCCGCGTCTTCACGCGGTTCTGGCTGGCGATGTTCGGCCGCTGGCCGTGGGAGAGGCTGCCGGTGCTGCCGCCGGAGATGATGTTCCTGCCGCGCTGGTTCCCGCTGAACGTCTACGACTGGGCGTGCTGGGCGCGGCAGACGATCGTCCCGCTGACGGTGGTGGCCGCGCTGCGCCCCGTCCGGCCGCTGCCGTTCTCGCTCGACGAGCTGTATCCCGGCTACGACGTCCCCCCGGCGCGCCGCCGGGGCCTGTCGGGGTGGGACGCGGCGTTCGGGGCGCTCGACCTGGCCCTGCACGCGTACGAGCGGCGCCCGGCGAAGGGGGTGCGCAGGGCCGCGCTGCGCCGCGCCGCCGACTGGATCATCGCGCGGCAGGAGCGCGACGGATCCTGGGGCGGGATCCAGCCGCCCTGGGTGTACTCGCTGCTCGCGCTGCACCTGCTCGGCTACGGCCTCGACCACCCGATCGTCCGGCGGGGCCTGGACGGGCTGGAGCGGTTCACGATCCGCGACGACCGGGGGCGGCGCCTGGAGGCGTGCCAGTCCCCCGTCTGGGACACGGCGCTCGCGATGAACGCCCTGGCCGACGCGGGCCTGCCCGCCCGGCACCCCGCCCTGGACCGGGCCGCCGAATGGCTGATCGGCGAGGAGGTGAGGGGCCCCGGCGACTGGTCGGTGCGGCGCCCCGACCTCCCCCCGGGCGGCTGGGCGTTCGAGTTCGACAACGACTGCTACCCCGACACCGACGACACCGCCGAGGTCGTCCTCGCGCTCGGCCGCGCCGGCCATCCGATGGCCGAGCCGGCGATCGAGCGGGGCGTGCGCTGGATGGCGGGGATGGCCTCCCGGGACGGCGGGTTCGGCGCGTTCGACGCCGACAACACCCGCGCCCTGTGCCGCAGGCTGCCGTTCTGCGACTTCGGCGAGGTGATCGACCCGCCGTCCGCCGACGTCACCGCGCACGTGGTGGAGGCGATGTCCCACCGCGGCATGGCCGACTCGCAGGTGGTCAAGCGGGCCGTCGTGTGGCTGCTGAAGGCGCAGGAGCCGGACGGGTCCTGGTTCGGCCGCTGGGGCGCCAACCACGTGTACGGGACCGGCAGCGTCGTGCCCGCCCTCATCGCGGCGGGCGTGCGGCCGGGCAAGCCGGCGATCCGCGACGCGGTCGCCTGGCTCGAGCGCCACCAGCGCGACGACGGCGGGTGGGGCGAGGACCTGCGCTCCTACCGGGACCGGACGTGGATCGGGCACGGCGCCTCCACGCCCTCGCAGACCGCGTGGGCGCTGCTCGCCCTGCTGGCCGCCGGCGAGCACGGACCGGCCGTCGAGCGCGGGGTCCGCTGGCTCGTCGAGCACCAGCGGCCGGACGGCACGTGGGACGAGGACCACTTCACCGGCACCGGCTTCCCGGGCGACTTCTACATCAACTACCACCTGTACCGGCTCGTGTTCCCGCTGTCGGCGCTCGGCCGGTACCTGAAGGAGATCTCCTAAATGGCGATGCCACTGCGCCAGAGCCTGCGCGTCGGCGGGTACGTCCTGCGCAACAAGCTGGCGGGGCGGAAAAGGTACCCCCTGATCATGGAGCTGGAGCCGCTGTTCGCGTGCAACCTGGCGTGCGCGGGCTGCGGGAAGATCCAGCATCCGGCGGACGTGCTCAAGCAGCGGATGCCGGTCGAGCAGGCGGTCGCGGCGGTCCGCGAGTGCGGCGCGCCGATGGTGTCGATCGCGGGCGGCGAGCCGCTGATGCATCCGCGGATCGGCGAGCTGGTCGCCGAGCTGGTGCGGATGAAGCGGTACGTGTTCCTGTGCACGAACGCCGCGCTGATCCCGAAGAAGATCGATCTGTTCCGGCCGTCCCGCTACTTCGCGTGGGCGGTGCACGTCGACGGGCTGCGCGAGCGGCACGACGCGTCCGTCTGCAAGGAGGGCGTGTTCGACCAGGCGGTGGACGCGATCCGGATGTGCCGGGAGCGGGGGTTCCGGGTCACGACGAACACGACCGTGTTCAACACCGACACCCCGCAGACCGTCATCGAGGTGCTCGACTACCTCAACGACGAGCTCCGCGTCGACCAGATGATGATCTCGCCCGCGTACGCCTACGAGAAGGCGCCCGACCAGGACCACTTCCTCGGCGTGCAGGAGACCCGCGCCCTGTTCCGCAAGACGTTCGCCGACGGGCGCCGCGAGCGGTGGCGGTTCAACCACTCGCCACTGTTCCTGGACTTCCTGGAGGGGAAGGTCGACTTCCCGTGCACGGCGTGGGCCATCCCGTCGTACTCGCTGAAGGGCTGGCAGCGGCCCTGCTACCTGATGGACGACGGCTACACCGCGACCTACCAGGAGCTCCTCGACACCACCGACTGGGACGCCTACGGGCGGGGACGCGACGAGCGGTGCGCGAACTGCATGGCGCACTGCGGCTACGAGCCCACCGCCGTGTTCGCGACCATGGGCTCGCTCAAGGAGTCGCTGCGCGCCATGCGGAGCATCTGAGCCCGCGGCGTCCGATCACTCCGGCCCTTTGCGCAGTTCCTCGAAGACGTCGCGGACGGCGTCCATCAGCGCGTCGGCGTCGTCCGTCAGACCGGGGTCGGCGGAGAGGCCGAAGCACAGGTCGCGGTGGACGCCGAGCCCGGCGATCGCCAGGGGCGTGCCGGGGGCGAGCGGGACGATCGGGTAGACGGCGGTGAGCGGGGCGCCGCACAGGCGCAGAAGCCGGTCGGGCCCCGGAAGGCTCGACACGGTGCCCTGCAGGAACCGGCCGCTGTAGGACATGCGCGCGAAGCGGGCGTGCAGCGGGGGCGGCATCAGCCGCCCGGCCTGCCACATGACGAACCACGCCGCCTGCGCCCGCGTCCCGGACCGCAGCACCCGGCTGCGCCGGGCGATCAGGGCGAGCCGGTCGACCTCGGCCATCTTCCCGATCGGCAGGTCCACCATCACCGCGGTGGTGTGGTTGCCCACCATCGCGCTGCCCGGCGGCCGCATCATCAGCGGGACCGCGACGCGGCACGTGCCGGGCCGGCCGTCCTCCTCGCTGACGCTCCGGTTCAGGGCGCCCGCGACCGCGCACAGCACGACGTCGGTGACGCGGGCGCCGTGGCGGCGGGCGACGTCGCGCACCGTGCCGAGCGGGAGGACCATGGTGCCGAACCGGCGCTCGCTCGTCCCGGCGGCGGGCAGCGGCTCCGGCCTGCCGACGGCGGTGGCGAGCTGGCCGAGGCCGACCACGGTGGCCAGCGCCTTGCGCAGCGGCGCCCGGGGAGGCGCGGCGACCGGCTCGGGCGGCGGCTCCATCAGGTACACGGCCTGCGCCACGATGCCGACACCGTCGGCGACCACGTGGTGCATCATGTAGACGACCGCCGTACGGCCCGGCTCGGCGCCCTTCAGCACGACCATCCGCCAGGGCGGCCGGTCCAGCGGCAGGGCCTCGGACTGGAGCCCGGCCACCTCGGCGCGCAGCCCGGCCATCCCGTCGACCCGCTTCTCGACGACGTGCCACTCCCAGTCGATCCGGTCGAGGTCGCGCCAGACGGGGCGGCGCCAGCGGCCCCGGTGGACGAGCCGCTGCCGGAAGCGGGGCAGCCCGTCGAGGCGCTCCTCGATCACCCGGACGAGGTCGGCGCGGCCGACGTCCTCCCGCGAGGTGTCGAGCATGATGACGCCGCCGGGATGCTGCGGGGCCTCGGGCGTCTCCACCGCGAGGAAGAACGCGTCCGGCCCCTGGACGCGCGACGCCTTCGGCCGCGCGAAGCGCTCGGCCAGGTACACCGGCACGACGACGAACGGCACGGCGGCCAGGGCGTCGAGCAGGTAGTGGTTCGCGGTCGCCAGGATGACGTAGAGGGTGACCAGGATGTGCACGGTGTTCAGTCCCTGCACCCAGCGCCTGGCCTTCACCCGCGCGAGCTCGACGCCGACCCACAGTGTCCAGGCCATGTGCAGGGACGGGACGGCGGCGAACTCGTCGGCGTGCTTCACCAGCGGGGACCCCCACGACCCCCAGGTGCGGCCGTTGGTGACGGTGTCGACGAAGCCGAGGCCGGCGGGCATGAGCCTGGGCGGCATGACGGGGTACAGCGCGAAGCACGTGAGGCCGGCGAGGTTGAGCATGACGAAGGCGTTGCGGGCCGTGCGGTAGCGCTCGGGGTGGCGCAGGAACAGCCAGACCAGCAGGGCGAGCGCGCTGGCGACGTAGGTGACGGCGTACTCGTAGTTGGCGAGGACCCGCAGGACGGGCTGGCCGGAAAGCCAGCCGTTGAGGGCGGGCTCCACGTCGATGTGCAGGGCCCGTTCCAGCGCGTACAGCGACTCCCCGTGCTCGCGGGCCGCCGCCTTCCTCGCCTGCTCGGGCAGCATCGTCACCACCGAGTAGAGCGCGAAAACCGCCAGGCCGAGCGCGAGCTCGTTCCTGGCGCGGAGCCTCCTGACGCCCGTGGCGCCCGGGGTGAAGACCGCGTCCTGCGCGGCGACCGCTTCCTGTGTGCCCATCGTCCCCCTCGCTCACGGTGGTACCCACGGACGCGCGCGATCAGACGGCCTTGGCCGCATTCGGAGGCTTTGGCCGGTTTGTCCCGCGACCGCGGTCGCGCATCGATCCGGATCCGGGGAACCATCTGGCAGATCCGTACGTCTTCGATATATCGTTGTCGTATCGCGAGAGGTCATAGAGAGCTCTCAGAAGGTGGTGCAGAACATGGGGCACATGCACGGCCGCGGGCCCTGGGGCCGCGGCGACTTCCCGAACTTCGGCGCCCTGTTCGGCGGCGGGCCGGGCCCCTGGGGCCCGCCCGGCGGATTCGGCCACGGGCCCGGTCCGCGCCCGCCGTGGGCGCGGGGGCGCGGCGGCCCGTGGGGCCGGAGCGCCAAGGCCCGCAAGGGCAACGTCCGGGCGGCGATCCTCGTCCTGCTGGCCGAGGAGCCGCGCAACGGCTACCAGATCATCCAGGAGATCAACGAGCGCAGCGACGGGGCCTGGAAGCCGAGCCCCGGCGCGGTCTACCCGGCGCTGCAGCAGCTCGCGGACGAGGGGCTGATCGCGGGCGACGAGTCCGGCGGCCGCCGCACCTTCCGTCTCACCGACGAGGGCCGCGCCTACACGGAGGAGAACGCCGAGCGGCTGGCCGAGCCGTGGGCGGAGATGACGCCCGAGTTCGGCGAGGGCGTCCCGGAGCTGTTCAAGCAGGCCGCGCAGACCGGGGCCGCGGTGATGCAGATCGTCCACTCCGGCTCGCCCGAGCAGGTCGCGCAGGCGCGCGACGTCCTGTCGGAGACCCGCCGCAGCCTGTACCGCATCCTGGCCGACGACCTGGACGGCCCCGGGCCGACGGCCGACGACACCGAGGAGTGATCATGGTCCGGCACGACGAGATCCGCGTCGGCGACGCCGAGCGCGACGCCGTCATGGTCGCCCTGCACGACCACTTCGCCGAGGGCAGGCTCGACCGGCCCGAGCTCGACGAGCGGCTGGAGTCCGTGCTGGCCGCCAAGACGCGCGGCGACCTGCGCGCCCTCGTCCGGGACCTGCCGTCCCCGACCGGGCTGCCCGAACCCGCGAAGGAGGCCCCGTGGGGGTCCCCGCTCGGGCACGCGTGGGGGCCGGGCACGGCGGTCGGGTTCGGCGGCCCGGGGCACCCCGCCTGGCACCGCCGGCGCCACATGGCCCACCGCCGCCGGCCCGGGCCTCTCTTCCCGGCGTTCCCGCTCCTGTTCGCGGCGTTCATGGTGCTCGCCTTCACGACCGGGCCCGGCACGGGGTTCCTGGTCGTCCTGCAGATCGCGCTGGCCGTCTGGGTCGTGCGCGCGGTCCTGCTGGCGTTCGGCGTCCGCCGGGCCCGCCGCCACGTCCCCGGCTCCTGACGCGGGGGCGGTTCAGGCGGCAGCCGGGACGCAGCGGTCGGGGACGGCGTCGCGGAGGGCCCGCAGGCCGCGCGCGACCAGCGGGTGGCCTCGGCCGCCGCGCCGCACGCAGGTCAGCACGCGCCGCTTCGGGACGCCGTCCCCGAGGAGCGGCACCCGCACGACCGGCTGGCCGGCCTGCCCGCCGGCCAGCCGCGGCACGAGGGACACCCCGAGGCCGTTGGCGACCAGGGCCCAGATCACCGACCAGGTCGTGACGTTGTGCGCGATCCGCGGCGTGAACCCGGCGGCGGCGCAGTAGGCCATGACCTGCTGGTGGTGGGCGCAGCCGTGGACGCTGATCCACGGCTCGCCCGCGGCGTCCTCCAGCCGGACGCGGTCGCGCAGCGCCAGCGGATGCCCCGCCGGGACGATGAGGTCGAGCGCCTCCTCCAGCAGCGGCTCGCGGTCGAAGCGCGGATCGCCCGCCGGCGGCGCGCCGGGGGTCGGCTCGATCACCGCGATGTCGGTCTCCCCCGCCGCGAGCAGCCCGACGGCCTCGTCGGTGTCGCACTCGCGGACCTCGACCACGAGGTCCGGGTCATCTCGCAGCAGGGCGCCGGCGGCGGGGGCGACGAGCCCCGAGACGGCCGTGGTGAACCCGCACATGCGCAGCGGCCCCGCCGCCCCGGCGCGGTGCGACTCCAGGTCGGCCAGGGCCTCCTCCCACCGGGCGAGGAGGCCGTCGGCGTGCCCGATCAGCAGGTGCGCGGCCGGGGTCAGCCGCACCCGGCGGCCCTGCGGCTCCAGCAGCGGCACCTTCAGCTCCCGCGCCAGCTCGCGCAGGTGGTGGGAGACCGCCGAGGGCGTCAGGTGCATCGCCTCCGCCGCGGACGTGACGGTCCCGTACTGGTGGACGAGCCTCAGCATGTGCAGCCGGCGCAGGTCGATCATGCAAGCATCTTGCACGATTCCCTGCGGAAATCTGAAATGGACGGAAACGTTCGCCCCGCCGCAGACTGCTGCCATGAGCGAACCGACCACTCTCGTTTCCCGGCACCTCACCAGCGACGGCGTCGTCACCTGGACGCGCTGCGCCTGCGGGCGGCTGCGGATGGACCTCGTCCCCGCGGGCGGCGGGCGGGGCCTGGCCGCGGGCCCGTGCCCGCACCGCGGTCAGGACCCGTCGAGCGTGAGCTCGTAGTGCAGCGTCCGATAGCCCTTCAGCTTGTGGGCCAGCGGCACCGCCACCCCCTGCAGGAGCGGGTGCTTGCGGGCGAGCAGCCGGCGGATCGGCCGCGCCTCCTGCTCGCTGAGCAGGCGGACGCGGCCGCGCGCCTCCGGGCCGGTGACCCTGCCCCGGAAGGTGCTCGGCGCGAGCTCCACCTCCGGATTGCGCGCCAGCCGCCTGGCCTTGAACGCCTTGTCGTAGGTGCGGAAGTAGGCGCGGTCGCCGCGGACGACGACGTTCACGGGCGTCCCGACCGGCGTCCCGTCCTTGCGGTAGCTGGTCAGCAGGACCGTGCGCTGCTTCTTCAGCTTCTCAAGCGTCGATGTGGTGTCCATACCCGGGAGACGGGAGCGCCGTCCCGGGATGTGACATCACCGCGCACCGAGGTCATCCCGTGCGGAGCGCCGCCGCCTCGGAGGCGAGCTTGCGGACGCGGTCCCAGTCGCCCTCGCGGACGGCGTCCGCGGGGGTGAGCCAGGAGCCGCCGACGCAGCCGACGTTGCCGAGCGCGAGGTACTCGGCGGCGTTGCGCAGGCCGATCCCGCCCGTGGGGCAGAACCGGATCTGCGGAAGCGGCCCGCCGAGCGCCTTCAGGTAGGCGGCGCCGCCCGCCGCCTCGGCCGGGAAGAACTTCATCGCCGTGATCCCGCCCTCCAGCAGGGCGATCGCCTCGGAGGCGGTGGCGACGCCCGGCAGGAACGGCAGGCCCGTCGCGACCATCGCCGCCTGGAGGCGGGACGTGCAGCCGGGGCTGACGAGGAACCTCGCCCCGGCGGCCGCCGAGCGCTCGGCGTCCTCGGGGCGCACGACGGTCCCCGCGCCCACCACGGCGTCCGGGACCTCGGCGGCGATCCTCGTGATCGCCGCCAGCGCGGACGGCGTGCGCAGCGTCACCTCGATCACGGGGAGACCGCCCTCCACCAGGGCGCGGGCCAGCGGGACGGCGGCGTCGGCGTCGTCCAGCACCACGACGGGGATGACGGGCGCGAGGTCGAACAGGTCTTCGGCGATCATGCGGGCTCCAGGTCGGGCAGGCTCTGCGCGAGCCGGGCGGCGGCGCCGACGAGGGCCGGGCCGGGATGGACGATGAGAGCGGTCGGGATGGCGCGCAGGTAGTCCTCGACGGGGGGCTTCCCCTCGAAACGGGCCCGGAACGCGCTGCCCCGCAGCACGTCCACGATCCGCGGCAGGATCCCGCCGCCGAGATAGACGCCGCCCCGCGCGCCGAGCGTGAGGGCGACGTTGCCCGCGTGCGACCCGAGCAGCGCGCAGAACATCTCCACGGCCTCGCGGCTCAGGGGGTCGTCGCGGTCCTCGCTGATCTGCCGCGGAGTCAGGTCCAGCGCGGGCCGGCCGTCGATCGCGGCGAGGTACCGGCGGATGCGGGCCAGCCCCGCCCCCGACAGCAGGTACTCGGCGGAGGCCGCGCCCTTCTCGGCGCGCAGCAGCCGCGCCACCAGGAGCTCGCGGTCGGTCGCGGCCGGGACGTCGACGTGGCCGCCCTCGCCGGGCAGGGGCACGGGGCCCGACGGCGTCCGGACGAGCCCGGCGACGCCGAGGCCCGTGCCGGGCCCGACCACCGCGAGGGGCGCGCCGGGGTCCGCGTCGCCCCGCCCGATGGGAACGAGGTCGTCGCCACCGAGGTGCGGCAGGGCCAGGGCGAGCGCCTCGAAGTCGTTGATGACGTCGAGATGCGCCAGGCCGAGATGGGCCCGCACCGCCTCCGGGTCGCCCTTGGGCCAGCCCGCGTTGGTCAGATGGAACGTGCCATTCACGACGGGGCCCGCCACGGCCAGGCACGCCGCCACCGGGCGCGCGCCGACCGCGTCGAGGTAGGCGGCCGCGGCCTCCGCGAGGCCCGGATAGTCGCGGGTCGGCAGCGCCCGGACCTCCGACAGGGCGCCGTCCGGGCCGTCGATCAGAGCGAACCGGGCATTGGTGCCGCCCACGTCCGCGACCAGCCACTCGGCTCCGCTCAGTGTTTCCTGTGGGGGTGCGATCCCCCAGTCCCCCCGGTCCGCTCCGCTCAGTGTTTCCTGTGGGGGGGCGACCCCCCACTCCCCCCGGGTCGCTTCGCTCATGAGGAGAAGACCCCCGCCCCGCGTTCGGCCGGGCCCACGGCGGCGCGGAACGACTGGAACAGCTCCCGCCCCGTGCCGTAGGTCTGGTCGGGCGGCCCCTCAGCGGGCGCGCGGGCGGCGAGCTCCTCGTCCGGGACGAGCACCTTCAGCACCCCGGCGTCCGCGTCGAGCCGGACGACGTCTCCGTCGCGGACGCGGGCGAGCGGACCTCCGGCCGCGGCCTCCGGCGACACGTGGATCGCGGCGGGCACCGCGCCGGACGCGCCCGACATGCGGCCGTCGGTCACCAGCGCGACGCGGTGCCCCCGGTCCTGGAGCACCGACAGCGGCGGGGTGAGCCGGTGCAGCTCCGGCATGCCGTTCGCGCGCGGCCCCTGGTTGCGGACGACCGCCACGACGTCGCGGTCCAGCTCCCCGGCGGCGAACGCCTCCTGCAGCGCCTCCTGCGAGTCGAACACCCGCGCGGGGGCCTCGATGGTCCGGTGCTCGGGCCTGACCGCCGACACCTTGACGACCGCCCGCCCGAGGTTGCCGCGCACGGTGTGCAGGCCGCCGTGCGTGTCGAACGGCTCGGCGGCCGGGCGCAGGACCTCGGTGTCGCCGGAAACCCCGGGCGCCTCCCGCCACTCGACCTTGCCGCCGGCGAGCTCGGGGACGTTCCGGTAGGCCGCGAGGGTGTCGCCGCCGACCGTGCGCGCGTCCTCGTGCAGGAGCCCGGCGTCGATCAGCTCGCCGATGAGGAACGCGGTGCCGCCCGCCGCGTGGAAGTGGTTCACGTCGGCGGTGCCGTTCGGGTACAGGCGGGTGAGCAGCGGCGTGACCTTGGACAGCTCGTCGAAGTCGTCCCATGTCAGCTCGATGCCCGCCGC
The DNA here is from genome assembly GCF_040492065.1 of Actinomadura sp. NPDC000929. NCBI lineage: Bacteria > Bacillati > Actinomycetota > Actinomycetes > Streptosporangiales > Thermomonosporaceae > Actinomadura > Actinomadura sp. NPDC000929. The sequence continues at coordinate 46,195 of NZ_JBEUPA010000029.1, forward strand.
GGCGGCCATGGCCACCAGGTGCAGCGTGTGGTTGGTCGAGCCGCCCGTCGCGAGCAGCGCGACGACGCCGTTGACGAACGCGCGCTCGTCGAGCATCTCCCCGATCGGGGTGTAGCCCTCGCCCAGGTCCGTGATCTTGAGGATGCGCCGGCCCGCCGCCTCGGTGAGGCCGTCGCGCAGCTTCGTGCCCGGCGGGACGAAGCTGGCGCCCGGCAGGTGCAGGCCCATGACCTCCATGAGCAGCTGGTTGGAGTTGGCCGTCCCGTAGAAGGTGCAGGTGCCGGGCGAGTGGTAGGACGCGGCCTCGGCGGCGAGCAGCTGCTCGCGCCCGATCTCCCCCGCCGCGTACCGCTTGCGGACCTTGGCCTTCTCGGCGTTCGGCAGCCCCGAGGCCATCGGACCGGCGGGCACCAGGATCGCCGGCAGGTGCCCGAACGACAGGGCCCCGATCACCAGCCCCGGCACGATCTTGTCGCACACGCCGAGCAGCAGCGCGCCGTCGAACATGTCGTGCGACAGCGCCACGGCCGTCGCCATCGCCACCACGTCCCGGCTGAACAGCGACAGCTCCATGCCGGCCCGGCCCTGGGTGATGCCGTCGCACATGGCGGGGACGCCCCCGGCGAACTGGGCCGTGCCGCCCCCCGCGCGGATCGCGGACTTCAGGATGTCGGGGTAGTCCTGGAGCGGCTGGTGCGCGGACAGCATGTCGTTGTACGCCGACACGATCGCGATGTTCGGCGTGGCGTCGCCGCGCAGCCACAGCTTGTCCTGGACGCCGCAGGCGGCGAAGCCGTGCGCGAGGTTCGCGCACCCCATTCCGCTGCGCACCGGGCCCTGGGAACGGGCCTCGCCGATCCGCTTCAGGTACGCGCCGCGGGGTCCGGCGCTCCGCTCGACGACGCGCCGGGTCACTGCCGCCAGCACGGGATGCACAGCCATCAGATGCTCCAAGACCAGGGGGGATCGCTCGATCACCAAACTAGCGAGACATCGGTCACCTGTTCAACCGTACTTATGAACTTCAGATGACAAAAGTTCGGATGTTCGTCGAACTGGACGCACGAAAGCCCCGGGTGCTTGACTGGCCGGATGCCCCGCCCCGTCACCCGCCCGGCCACCGGCGGCGACATGCTGCGCCTGATCCGCGAGGACGGCGTGGCCACCCGCGCCGAGCTCGGCCGCATCACCGGGCTCTCCCGGCCCGCCGTGGCGTCCCGCGTCGCGGCCCTGATCCGGCGCGGCCTGGTGGTCGAGCGCGCCGACGGGCCCTCCACGGGCGGGCGCCCCCCGGCCCGGCTGGAGTTCAACGCGGCGGGAGGCTCCGTCCTGCTCGCCAACCTCGGCCAGTCCCGGGGCCAGCTCGCCGTCTGCGACCTCGCCGGCACGACCCTCGCCCGCGCCGACGGGCCCCCGGCGGAGGTGAGTCCGGGCAGGACGCTCCCGCGCCTGTTCGAGCAGTGGGAGGCCCTCCTCGCCGAGTCCGGCGCCGACGCGTCGAGCATCCGCGGGGTCGGGCTCGGCGTCCCCGACGCCGTCGAGCACGTGGCCGGGAGCTGGGACGCGATGGAGATCGGCGCCCCCATCTCCGAGCGCTTCGGCGTCCCCGCCTACCTCGACAACGAGGTCAACGCCGCCGCCCTTGGCGAGCACCAGGCCCACCCCGGCGTCGGCGACCTCCTGTTCGTGAAGGTCTCGACCGGGATCGGCGCGGGCATCATCGCGGGCGGCCGCATCCAGCGCGGCGCCCTCGGCGCGGCCGGGGAGATCGGCCACATCCCCGTGCCCGTCCCCGGCGAGGCCCCCTGCCGCTGCGGCAACGTGAACTGCGTCGAGGCCGTCGCCGGCGGCACCGCCCTGCTGGCCCGCTCCCCCGCCGAGGACCTGCCCGCCCTGGCGGCGCTGGCCCGCTCCGGCGACCCGGCGACCGTCGCCCTGCTCCGCGACGCCGGCCGCCGCATCGGCGAGGTCGTCGCCACCGCCGTGAACCTCCTCAACCCCGCGGTCGTCGTCCTGGGCGGCGACCTCGCGGGCGCGGACGAGCCCCTGATCGCGGGCGTGCGCGAGATCGTCTACCAGCGCGCCACGGCGCTGGCGACCCGGGACCTGCGCATCGAACCGAGCCGCCTGGGCGAGAGCGCGGGCCTGACCGGCTGCGCCGCCATGGTCCTGGATCGCATCCTGTCCCCCGACGCCGTCGACGCGGCCGCCGCCGGCGCCTGAGAAGCACCAGGCCTGTAAGCACGGGCCTGAGAAGCGCGGGCCGTGCGGGAAGGGCGCCCGCGCTTTCGTGCGCGACGCGGCGTTAGCACACCCGGGCGACGGGTCGCCACCGGGCGACGTGGCAGCCATCGGACATGACACGCTAAACCGCGCCCTTGACCCAATGGGCAAAGCGATCATGTTTTCTAGTGACGACAAACTCGACATTTCCCCAGATTGTGGAATGACGAGCGGCGATCATTGTCACTCTCCGCACAGGGACGACGCGTACATCCCCCGCCAGGTAAGACTTTTCTACCGGCCGCGAATAGGTCCGACTAAAGAGATTGACTGGCGTTTCCGGGGGATTCGTGGTTACCGTGTCCTTGCTCAATGAAAGCAACATCCGATCGTTCTTGACTTTTGACCCCAAAAGACAAAAACGATCAATAACTCCGCCCGGGCGGTCCAGGCGGTCCGGGGCGGAAAAGGGAGAGTGCGAGCGGGGATGGCGGACTTCCATTTCAGTGTCCTGTCCGGGGCGGCCGCCGCGGAGAGCGACGACACCCGCCTGCTCGACGTCCTCGACCGGGCGCTCGGCGCGGCGGCCGGCCCGCTCCGCTGGAAGTCGCTGCGCAGCGGGATGTGGGCCCACGTCCGCCCCGAGAACGGCGAGTGTCCCCAGCAGGGCTGGAAGCTGCACGTCTCCGCGACGCCGGCTTCGGCCCAGGACGTGCTGGCCCGCTCGCTGCCCGTGCTGCTGGCGGGCCGTTCCATGTTCAAGTTCGCCGCCACCCGCGACCATGTCGCGGCCATGAACGCGCGCAACACCTCGCGCGGCCATTCCGGGAAGTTCATCACCGTCTACCCGGTCGACGACGACGAGGCCGTCCGCCTCGCGGCGGAACTGCACGTGGCGACCGCGGGCCTGCCCGGGCCGCGCATTCTGTCCGACCGCCCCTACGGGCCGGGCAGCCTCGTGCATTACCGCTATGGAGCGTTCGTCGAGGTGCGCCGCATCACCAACGACGGATTCTACGCGTGGATGATTCTCGACCCGGACGGCAATCCCGTGGAAGACCGCCGCGGTGCGACGTACACGCCGCCGCCCTGGGCCGCCTGCCCATTCCCCCAGGACGTCCCGCCGACGGAAAAGCAGAACGACACAGACGCGGGCGATAGCACCGAAAGCACCCGGAAGAGCACCACTGAGAATGGCGCCGTCCGAAACGGAAAAGGCGTTCGGATCGGGTCGCGGTTCACCGTCCACGAGGCGATCCGCCACACCAACAAGGGCGGCGTGTACCGGGCGACGGACACCGAGACCGGCGAGGCGATCGTCATCAAGGAGGGCCGCCCGCACGTGGACGTCGACGCCAAGGGGCGCGACACCCGCGACCGGCTGCGGACGGAGGCCCGCGTGCTGGAGGCGGTCGACGCCCTGGGCATCGCCCCGCGCCCGGTGGCGCTCTTCGCCCAGGCGGGCCACCTCTTCCTGGCGGAGGAGATGATCCCGGGCACCTCCCTGCGGCAGTGGATCGCCGACGTGATCGGCGACGCCGGGTGGGGCCCGCACGTGCCCCCCGTCCTGGAGATGTGCGGGCGCCTGGCCGATCTGATGGCGAAGGCGCACGAGGCCGGGCTCATCGTGCGCGACTTCAACCCGAGCAACATCATGGTGCGCCCGGACGGCGCCCCGGTGATGATCGACCTGGAGCTGGCCCTCACCGCCGACGACGGCGAGCGGGAGGGGATGCGGGTGGGCACCCCCGGCTACAGCGCGCCGGAGCAGATGTCCGGCGCCGCACCGGACCCGGCGGCGGACTACTTCGCCCTCGGCGCGACGCTCTGCCACGTCCTCACCGGCGGGCCGCCCTACTTCCTGGACGAGAGCCCCGCGGCCAGGCCGCTGAGCGAGCGCCTGGCGGAATGGCTGGCCGCCCGCACCCTGGACCTCGACCTGCCCGGCTCGCTGGCCCCGCTCCTGCTCGGCCTGATGGCCGACGAGCCCGGCCGTCGCTGGACCCCGCACCGGGCACGGGAGGCCCTGGCCCGGATGCGCCCGGATCACGCGGCGGGGAGCCCCGGGACGCAGCGCGGCCCGGTGGAGCCGGACGGCGGCGCATCGCGGGCCGCCCGCCCCCCGTCGCTGCGGCAGCAGTGCCGGCTGTCCGTCGCCGGGATCGTCGACCAGCTGATCACCACCATGGACCCGGAGTCGGCCGAGACGCTCTGGCCCGCCTCGTGCGTCCACGGCGCGCCCGACCCGTGCTGCCTCCAGCACGGGGCCGCGGGAACCCTGGGCGCCCTGACCCGGTGCTACGAGGTCGAGGCCGAACCGCGCCTGGCCGAGGCCATCGCCGGCGCCGGCCACTGGATCCTGCGGCGGCTGGACGAGGACGGCGGCCGTCCCCCCGGGCTGTACTTCGGCACGGCGGGCGCCACGTGGGCGGTGCTGGACGCCGGCCTCGCCCTGGCCGACGCCGACCTCGTCGAGGGCGCTCTCGCCGTCGCCGACCGGCTTCCGGAGGCGGTCCCCAGCCCGGACGTGACGCACGGGACGGCGGGCCTCGGGTTCACGGCCCTGCACCTGTGGTCCCGCACCGGGCGGGCGCGGTTCGCCGAGCGCGCCCGCGCCGCCGCCGACGCCCTCGCCGAGACCGTCCAGGAGCGGGAGGGCGGGCTCGACTGGAGCACGCCCGCCGAGATCGAGTCCAAGCTCGCCGGCCGGCGCTACTACGGGTTCGCGCACGGCGTCTCGGGCGTCGGATCCTTCCTGCTCGCCTGCGCCGGGTCGGTCGGCGGCGACGCCCACCGGGCGCTCGCCTCCCGGGTCGGGGAGACGCTGCTCGACACCATGATCGACACTGGGCGGTCGGCGATGTGGGCGGCCAGCTCCGGCGACATCGCCACCGCGCCGTACTGGTGCCACGGCTCGGCCGGCATCGGCGGCTTCCTCGGCCGCCTCGGCCGGGCGACCGGCGACGGGCGCTTCCTGCGGGCCGCCGAGATGTCCGCCCGCGCGGTCATGGACAACCGCTGGCGCGCGATCCTCGGGCAGTGCCACGGCCTGGCCGGCAACGGCGACTTCCTGCTCGACATGGCCGCGCTCACCGGCGCCGAGCGGTACCGGGACGACGCGTGGCGGCTGGCCCAGGTCATCCTGGCCAACCGGGCGCACCGCGGCGGACGGGTGGTGTTCCCCGACGAGCAGGGCGGCGTCTCGACCTCCTGGGGAGACGGCCTGGGCGGCATCCTCGGCTTCCTGGTGCGCCTCCAGCACGGGACGTCACGGCTGTGGACGGCCGACGACGCCGCCGCGCACCCCGCCGATGGCGCCGAACCGTCGATCGCGGGGCGGGTGTCATGACCGAGACCCTTCCGGATCTTCCGCCCGTGCCGAGCCGCTTCGGCTTCGCCTTCTCCGCCGACGGCCGCTGGGCCACCTGCCTGCGGTCCGCGCAGGACAGCGTCGTCCTGGAGCGCTGGGACCTGACCTGGCCGCGGCCGTCCCTGCGGACGCTCGACGACGCCGCCCTCCCGGGCCGGACCGACGAACGGATCATCGATCGCGGCACCGGGGCGCTGCCGCTGAACGACGGCCGCGTCCTGGTCGTGCGGCCCGCGGTCGGCGAGCACGGGGAGCCCGCGGGCCACGGAACCCTCGCCGCCGCCGAGCCGACCCCCGCCGGGCTCCGGATCACCCGGTCGTGGCCGGTGCCGCAGATGCTCGCCGGGTTCCTGCTGGCAGCCCCGGGGCAGGCGCAGGTCGCGGTGCTCGTGGTCGTCGAGAACGAGCGGCACTCGCGGATCTGGCGGGTCTCGCCCGCGTCCCCCGTCCTGGAGCCGGTGCTGCGGATCCCCGGCGTGCTGTCGGGAGGCGTCTGGGCCGACGAGGGCCGCGTCCTCGCCCTCGACCGCGACGGCGCCGGCCAACGCACCGAGGGCATCCTGGTCGACCTGCGCGAACGCGGCTGGCGGCCCTTCTGGTCGGTCTCCGACACCACCGCCGACCGGATCGCGGCCTACAGCCCGCGCTCGGGCGTCCTCGCGGTGACCACCACTCTGCCGGGCGCGCAGCAGCGGGGCGCGCCACAGATCGGGCTGCGGCTGCCCGGCGGCGGGCCCGTCCGCTTCCCCGAGGCCCTCAACCGGTCGGCCGCCCACCGGACGCCCCTGGCCTTCGACGCCTCCGGCGAGCGGCTGCTCGTCCGGGAGATCGCCGGCGCGACCGCCCGCCTGGCCGTGTACGCCACCGGCAGCGACCGGATCACCCCGGTCCCCGGCCCGCCCGGCATGCTCTGGCCGCCCGCCCACTGGGCCGGCGACGGCCGGATCCACGTCCGCTTCTCGGCCCCGCACCAGCCGCCGACCCTCGCGACGGTGCGGAGTCCCGCGCGCTCCGGCTGGGACATGGCCGCGCACCCCTCCGACAGCGCGGCGGCCTGGCGGCACGCCGAGCTCGTCGAGCTGTCCGGCCCGGCGGGGCCCGTCGAGGCGATCGTCTACGGCGGCCCCGGCTGGCGCGACCGGCCCCGGCTCGTGCTGGCCCTGCACGGCGGGCCGCTGTCAGCGTGGCGGTACGAGTTCGAGCCGCTCTTCCAGTACCTGGCCGCCGCGGGCGCCTCCGTCGTGGCCCCCAACTACCGGGGCAGCACCGGATACGGCGACGACCACCTGCGTCCCGTCATCGGCGACTGGGGCGGCCCCGACCTGGACGACGTCGTCCACCTCGGGCACGCGATCGCGCACGGCCGCGGCACCGCGCTGCCGCGCCCCGTCGTGCTCGGCGCCAGCTACGGCGGGTTCCTCGCGCTGCTCGCGGCCTGCCGCGCCCCGGACCTGTGGACCGGGTGCGTCGCGCTCGCGCCGTTCACCTCGGCCTCCGGCCTCCACCGCACCACCACCGGGATGGTCAGAGACCGCGTGTCGCGGCTCGGCCTCGCCGCTGCCGGCGACGACGAGGACGCCCGGCGCGACGTCCTGCGGGCGTGCGAGACGTTGACGGCGCCGCTGATGGTGGCGCACGGCGTCCGGGACGAGGCCGTCCCGGTCGAGCAGTCCAGGGCGCTGCGCCGGCGCCTCCTCGAACTCGGCAGGACCGAAGGAGTCGACTTCGACTACCTGGAGACCGCCGACGACCACAACGGGGTCGTCCAGGCATGGTCCCCGGTCCTCCGCCAAGCGGTGGTCCGCTTCTGCCTCACGGCGGGGCGGACCTTGGCCCTCGACAACGAAAGGAGGTGAAACGCAATGAACACGTTCGACGGTGACCTCGTGGCCGCTCTGCAGGAGCTGCCCGAGACCGACCCCGTGGAGATCGACGGCATCCAGCTCGGCGGTACCTGCGCCTGCGTCGGTCTGCTCACGCTGCTGAACACCGTGTGCATCGGCATCTCCTGCGCCTGATGCCGCGCATCCCATGCGGTACCCGGGACCCCTGAGAAGAACCCCGGCCCGCAGAACCCCGGTCACGGACCGGCCACGAGCCGGTCCGTGACCGGACCCACTCGCGAGTGTAGAAGACTTCCCCCGACCGTGAACGGAGTCGTGGCGCGTGGCCCTCACCGGCACCCCGGGCGACTCCGCGGCGCTGCGCGCCGGCGGCCGGCGGCTGCTGCGCGGCGCCATGGCCCGCTTCCGGCCGGCCATGGGCGTGCTCGTCCTGCTCACGATCGTCCGCGTCGCCGCGACGCTGGCGACGCCGGTCATGCTGGCCCGCGCGGTCGACGCGGCCCGCGCCCAGCAGGACGCCGGCGCCGCCGCCGCGTGGCTCGCGCTCGTCCTGGCCGCGGCGGCCGTCGCCACCACGGGCGAGGACGTCCTCGGCTCCTACTGCGGCAGCGACATCACCGCCTGGCTCCGGCACCGGCTCCTCGGGCACGTGCTGGCCCTCGGCCCGGAGGGGCGGCGGCGCTTCCCCGCGGGGGACGTGCTGTCGCGGCTCACCGAGTCCGCGTCGGGCCCGGCGGCGTTCCCCGTCCTGCTGCTGTCGGCCGCCGCCACGCTGGCCACCACCGTGGGCGCGCTGGCCGGCCTGGCGCTGATCGACTGGTGGCTCGCCGCCGCGTTCGCGGCCGGGATGCCGCCGCTGCTGGTCGCGCTGCGCGTGTTCGTCGTCCGGGCCACCGATCCGTTCGCCCGCTACCAGGCGTGCCAGGCGGCGATCGCGACGCGGCTGCTCGACGCCCGGCAGGGCATCCGGACGATCCGGGCGAGCGGGACCGCCGCCGCCGAGGTGCGCCGCATCCTCGCGCCGCTTCCCGGCCTCGGCCGGGCGGGCCGGGAGACCTGGGCCGTGCAGGGCAGGGTCAGCCGGCGGCTCGCGCTGCTGGCCCCCCTCACCCAGGTCCTGGTCGTCGGCGTCGCGGGCGTCCGCCTGGCCGCCGGCGAGATCACCACCGGCCAGCTCGTGGGCGCGCTGTCCTACGCCGCCATGGCCGCCGCGTCGGCGTCGGTGTTCGACACCGTCGTCGCGCTCCTCAACTGCCAGGTCGGCGCCGGGCGGATCGGCGAGATCCTCACGGCCGTCCCGGCGGTACGGCCCCCCGCGCGGCCGTCGCGGCTGCCGGACGGGCCCGGCGAGCTGCGGCTGCGCGGCGTCACCGTCCGGCTCGGTGGCCGCGCCGTCCTCGACGGGCTCGACCTCGACGTGCCGCCCGGGACGACCGTCGCGGTCGTCGGCACGTCCGGCACGGGCAAGAGCGTGCTGATGTCGACCGTCGGGCGGCTCCTCGACCCCGACGAGGGGGTCGTCGAACTCGACGGCGTCCCCGTCACCGAGGTCCCGCTCGCGGAGCTGCGCCGCGCCGTCGCCTACGCCTTCGAACGCCCCGCGCTGCTCGGCGCGACCGTCCGCGAGACGATCGCCTACGCCCGCCCCGCCGCGACGCGCGCCGAGGTGCACCGCGCCGCCCGCGACGCCGTCGCCGACGCCTTCATCCGGGCCCTGCCGGACGGCTACGACACCCCGCTCGACCGCGCCCCGCTGTCCGGCGGCGAGCTGCAGCGGCTCGGCCTGGCCCGCGCCGCGCTCGCCGACGCCCGGATCGTCCTCCTCGACGACGCCACCAGCAGCCTCGACACCGCCACGGAGCTGAAGGTGACCCAGGCCCTCCGGCAGATCCTGGCCGGACGGACCAGCCTGGTGGTGGCGCGGCGCCCGGCCACGGCCGCCCGCGCCGACCTCGTCGCCTGGCTGGACGCCGGGCGCGTACGGGCGCTCGCCCCCCACGCGGACCTGTGGGCGGACCCGGCCTACCGCGCCGTGTTCTCCACCCGGGCGGCCTCATGACGGCGCCGCCGGCCGCGCGCCTGCTGCACCGCCACCTGCGCGGCCAGTGGCCCGCGATGCGCCGCCTCTCCGCCTGGTCGGCCGTGGAGTCCCTGCCGATGTTCGCGTCCGGCCTGCTCCTGGCCCGCGCCGTCGACCACGGGTTCCTCGCGGGCCGCACCCTGACGGGCCTCGGCTGGCTCGCCGTCCTCGCCGCCCTGTACGCCGTCGGCGCGGTCGCGACCGGGCGGGTCTACCCATGGCTGGCCGCGACCGTCGAACCGCTGCGCGATTCCCTGGTCACCGAGGTCGTCGCGGCGGCCCTCCGCCGGATGGCCGACCGGACCCCTGACGCGGCCGGCGCGGGCGTCTCCCAGGTCACCGAGCAGGCCGAGGCCGTCCGGGCCCTGGTGGGGACCGCGCTGCGCAACGTCCGCCAGCTGGTCTCCGCCGGCGCCGCCGCCCTCGTGGGCCTGGCGCTGCTGTCGCCCCTCCTGGCCCTCGTCATCTGCCTGTCGGTGGCGCTCGCCCTGGGGGTGTACGCGGCGTTCGTGGGCTTGCAGATCCGCCGCTACCGAGCGGTCATCCGCCAGGCCGAGCGCATCGGGGAGGCCGCCGCCACCGTCGTGCACGGCGTCCGCGACGTCGCCGCCTGCGGCGCCGAGGACCGCGCCGCCGCCGCGGTGGGCGAGGTCGTGGACAGGCAGGCGGAGGCCCTGCGCGCCTACGCCCGCACCCGCTGGGTCCGCCTCCCCGTCCTGGCCCTGGGGGTGCACCTTCCCCTGCTCGCCCTGCTCGTGCTGTCGCCTTACCTCACCGCCCACCACGGGCTCACCGCCGGGCAGATCGCGGGCGGCGCGGGCTACCTGGTGACCGGACTCCAGCCGGGCATCACCGTCCTGGTCGACGCGGGCGGCACCCTCCTGCTCAGCCTCGCCGTGGTCCTGGGCCGCCTCGCCGAGGTCTGCGCCGTCCCCGAGGCCCCGCCGCCCGGCACGGCGACGGCCGAGTCGTCCGGCATCGAGGCCGACCACGTCACCTTCGCCTACTCCCCGCACGCCGCCCCCGTCATCGAGGACCTCTCGCTCCACCTCCCCGAGGGCACGCACCTGGCCGTCGTCGGCCCCAGCGGCACCGGCAAGTCCACCCTCGCGAACCTGCTCACCGGCCTCCTGGAACCCCAGAAGGGCAAGATCACCCTGGGCAAGGTCCCCCTCCCCCACCTGGACCCGGCGGACCTGCGCTCCTCGATCACGCTGATCCCGCAGGAGAGCTACGTCTTCGCGGGCAGCCTCCGCGACAACCTGACCTACCTGAACCCGGAGGCCGGCACCCGCGACCTGGACGAGGCCGCGGCCGCCGTCGGGCTCCCGGACCTCGTCGAACGCCTGGGCGGCTACGAGACCGACATCCCGCCCGGCGGCGGTGACCTCTCCCAGGGCGAACGCCAGCTCATCACCCTGGCCCGCGCCTACCTCTCCCCGGCCAGAGTGATCGTCCTGGACGAGGCCACCAGCCACCTGGACCCCGCGACCGAGGCCCGTGCCGAACAGGCCCTGGCGACCCGCGGCGGCACGCTGATCGTCATAGCCCACCGCATGACCTCGGCCGAACGGGCCCAGCAGGTCCTCCTCCTGGACGGCCCCGTCCCCCTCCTGGGCACCCACGAGACCCTCCAGGCCCGCAGCCGAACCTACGCGGCCCTAGTGGGCCACTGGCACACCTGAGTCACCGGGCCGGCTTTCGCTGTGCTGATGCGACGCAGGTCGGGCGACGGTCAGTTCGCACACGCCGTCCTTGCAGGAGCGCTGCAACCGGCCCATGGAGACGGTCTGCACCAGCCCGATCGCCCAGCAGGCCGGACACCCGCGCAGCGCGAGGAGGCCGATCGGCGCGAGCAGGAGGCTGCCGGGTCCGAGCACCGGCAGCAGCGCGAACGCCCCGATCAACGCCCCGAAGCCCGTCGCACCGCGGAGAAGGTGCCGGGGAAGCGACGTGCTCGCGAAACTCTGCTTGTCAGTCATCGCCGTCTCCTGAAACCGAGTGGGGTGCGCCCCGCAGCGTCTGATGGACCGACGCGCGGGCGCGATGCAGCCGCGACTTCATCGCGGGCAGGCTGAGGCCGAGCGCGTCGGCGACCATGCGCCCGCTGTATCCCTGGATGTCGCGCATGATGAGGACGCGTCGCTGGTCCGGCGGCAGATCGGCGATCGCCGCCGCGATCCGGCCGGCCTCCAGGCGTCGCAGGACCTCGTCCTCGGCCGAGACCACGCTGACGTCCGGAACCTCGTCGTAGTGCGGCGGCCTCAGTCGCGCCCGCCGCAGGCACTCGTTGCGGACGATGCGGAACATCCACGACGCCAGCGCGCCGGACGCCCGCAGCGTACCGATCTTGCGGTACAGGATGATCAACGCTTCCTGCGCGGCGTCCTCGGCGTCCTCGGGTGACGCGCACAGGGTCCGGGCGAACCGGCGCACGTGCGGGTGGGAGCCGGACACCAGCGCGGCGATCGACTCCAGATCACCGCCCTGCGCGGCGGCGACCATCCGCTCCCCGGGCCAGGTCCGCTCAGCCACGCGAGCGCCCCCGCCTGCGCAGCACGGTGACACTGCACGCGCACACGAGCACGGCCACACCGATCACGGCAGCACCAACGATCATGACAACCTCCCGGTCGAGTTCCCTGTCGGCGCTCCGGCCGACACCCCTAAGAGAGGCAGGAACCCACCCAAAGGATTCACCCCACCCCCGGTCTGAAGACCCGCATCCAGTCTCCGCACGTCAGAAGGCGAGCCGACCCCAGGCCGCCAGGAAGCCAGCCGCCGTCCACCCCACCCCAGCGGAGTCAGACGAACCCGCCCTCACCTGGCCCCCACAAGCACGCCATGTCCCCGCCACGGCGCCTACCGTGACCGCCTGCCTCCGGGTGTGAGCATCGGCTCCGACGAACGTCTCGTGATGATCTCTGGAAGGCTGCTTTCGCCCGCCGAACCTGCTTGATCGACTCGCCCGATTCCCGGCGGGCGTGCTGGACGATCCCCGTTGGCAGGCGTTCAGTGCCGGCGACCGGCGACGCGCCCTCGCCACCTCCCGCCCACTCATCGCGTCGTGATCATTCGCCCAGCAGCAGGATCTCCAGGAACTCCTGCGGCGCGTCCCTCCAGACGTCGTGGCCGCTGTCCAGCGTGTGAACCCGCCAGGCCGGGTCGTCTGCCAGCCGGTCGCGGACGGCGGTGAACGGCGTGCCGTCCCATCCGGACAGGTACACGTAGTCCCGGGTCTTGACGTCGCGCAGGCCGGCCGCGTCCAGCCGGATTCGCTGGAGGAAGGAGGCCAGCGGATGCGCTGTCACGCGCGGGTCGCGGCCCGGGGGCGGCTGGACCGCGTACCCGTCCCCCGCCGCGCCTTCCAGGAACAGGCTGCGGTAGGCATCGGTGGTCAGGTCCCAGCAGGACTGGCCGTCCTCGGGTACGTAGGCGTCGCAGTAGACCAGGCGGCGCACCACGCCGGCGGGGGCGCGGTCGGCGGCACCGGTGATGACCATGCCGCCGTAGCTGTGCCCGACGAGAACGGCGTCGCCGACCTCCTCGGCGGCGAGCAGGGCGAGCACGTCGTCGACATGGGTGTCCAGGTTGACGGTCGCGGAGTTCAGGTGGGCGCGCTCTCCGACGCCGGTGGGTGTCACGGTCAGCGCCCGGTGTCCGGCGGCGCGGAGTCGTTCGGCCAGGTCGGAGAAGTACCATCCCCCGCGCCAACCGCCGGGAACGAGGACGAAAGCTGTCATGCGGGTCTCAACGATGCCTTGATCACAGTGATTCCTTCCCCGGTCATGGGTGGTCCTCTGCTTGACCTCGTGTTTGGTTGAGGTTTTAGCGTGGCGGCTCCTGGTGTTTTCGGAAGGGGGCGTCGTGGGTTCTGGTGATGGGGCCGTTGGCGTGGCGGTGCTCGGGCTCGGGGAGATGGGGGGCGCGCTGGCGGGAGCGATTCTGGACGGCGGGCATCCGACCACCGTGTGGAATCGCACTGCTGGGCGGGGTGACGCGCTGGTCGCCAAAGGGGCGCGGCAGGCCGACGGCGTTCGCGATGCCGTCGCCGCCGGGCAGGTCGTGGTGGTCAACGTGAAGGGGAACTCCGTCGCTCGTGAGCTGCTGGAGGCGGCGGGGGACGTCCTGCGCGGGCGGGCCGTCGTCAACCTGACGGACGGGACGTCGAGCGAGGTCAGGGAGGTGGCCGCGGTGGTCGCCGAGCGCGGCGGGGAGTACCTGCACGGGCAGATCATGACCATCGCGCCGGGCGTCGGGCATCCGGACGCGACGGTCTTCTACGGCGGGTCCGCGGACGTCCACGAGCGTCACCGGGAGGTGCTGGGGCTTCTCAGCGGGCAGGCACCGCTGGTGTCCGAGGATCCCGGCGTCGCGGTGCTCTACGGCATGGCCGTCCACGGGACGATGTGGGGGCTCCTCAACGGGTTCCTGCACGCGGCCGCGGCGCTCTCGGACGCGGGGGTCGAGGTCGGGCGGTTCCTGGAGGAGGCCAAGGGTCCCCTCGCGTCGCTGTCGGCCTTCCTGCCGTCGATCGCCGAGGAGGTCGACCGGGGCCGTTTCGCGACGCCGTACGGGGCGCTGCGCCACCATCTGCCCTCGATCGAGGATCTCGCGCGGGAGAGCCGGGAGCGGGGCATCGACGACGAGTTCCCCGAGTACTCCCGGGCACTCGTGGCGGCGGCGGTCGAGCGGGGGCACGGCGACGACAGCTACTCCAGGCTCGTCGAGCACTTCCGCAAGGCGTAGAAGTACCAAGGTGGTCTGGATGCCGGGATGGTGTGGGCGATGCCTCGGCTCGACACCTTCCCGGCCAGGATCCCGTCAGGCGGATTGCGCGGATGCGGCGCCCAGGGCTCGGATCGCGAGATCGATCGCGGTGGTCAGGCGCTCCAGATCGTGACCAGCGCGCTCTCGTACCCGTAGGCCGAGCACCGTCGTGAACAGCGACTCCACGGCTCCGTCGATGTCGAGGTCGGCGGACAGCTCGCCTCGCTCCCGCCCCTCGGCCAGCACCGCCTGCAGGGCCTGCCGGGTGACCGTGAACGCGGCCTCGATCCGCTCAAGGACCTGGTCATCAGTGGTGCCGAGTTCGGTGGCGGTGTTGACCACGAAGCATCCGCGGCCGGTCGTGCCGCCGGCCGGGCAGGTCACCAGCCACAGCATCCATTCCCGCAGCACCTCGCGAACCGGGCGGTCACTCGCATCCAGACGCCGGCGGGCCTGCGTCGACTCGGTGGCCCGGTAGTGGTCGAGCGCGCGCAGAAAGAGCGTGTGCTTGTCCGTGAACGTCCGGTACAGGCTGCTGGGCGTGAGCTTCAGCTCGTCGCCCAGGTCGCGCACCGAAGTGGCGTGGTAACCGCGTCGCCAGAACAGCTCGGTCGCCGAGGTGACCGCTTTCTTCTCGTCGAACTGCCGGGGTCGTGCCATGGGTTCACCGTACCCAACTTGTGGAGCGATCGCTCCCATACTAGGGTCCCCATTCGGGAGCGATCGCTCCCGAATTGCTGGAGGAGGATCCGTTGACGACCGCTGAGCAGACCCCCACCCAGAGACAGGAGCCAGGGACCCCGGACAAGAGTCACTGGCCGGCGGTCTGCGCGGTGGCTCTGGGCACCTTCCTGCTGGTGACCGCCGAGCAGCTGCCGATCGGGCTGCTGACCTCCGTGGAGTCCGCGCTGTCGGTCTCCGAGGGGACGGCGGGACTGATGGTGACGGTGCCCGGCATCGTCGCCGGGTTCGCGGCACCGCTGGTCCCGATGGTCGTCAGGTCGCTGGACCGCCGCATCCTGCTGGTCGGGCTGATGACCCTGATGACCGTCGCGAACCTGGGCTCCGCCCTGGCGCCGACCTTCGCGGTGCTGGTGGGCTCCCGGGTGCTGGTCGGCATAGCGATCGGCGGCTTCTGGGCGGTCGCCGCCGGCCTGGCGGTCCGGCTCGCCGCCCCCGCGGACGTGCCTCGCGCCACAGCGGTCATTTTCGGTGGTGTCGGGGCCGCGAACGTTTTCGGCGTCCCGCTCGGCACCCTGGTCGGCGACCTCACCGGCTGGCGCATCGCCTTCTCTTCGCTCAGCGCCCTGGCGCTCGTGACCCTGATCGCCCTGCCGGCGGTACTGCCGAGGCTGGTCGCCTCCCAGGCCGTCCGGCCCGAGCTGCTGATGGAGCAGCTCCGCAACCCAGGCGTACGCGTCGGCATCATCGCGACGGTGCTCCTTGTGTTCGGCCACTTCGCCGCTTACACGTTCGTGAGCCCGGCGCTGCAGAAGCTGTCGGGGATCGACGAGCGCTATGTCGGTCCGCTGCTGTTCGGGTTCGGTGCGGCCGGCATGATCGGCAACTTCGTCGCCGGTTCGGCGCTCTCCCGCCGCGTGCACCGCAACGTGCTGACGATCGCAGTAACCATGACGGCCGCGATGCCGCTTTTCCTGCTGCTGGGTCGGACCGCGGTCGGCGGCGCCCTCCTGCTGATCGTCTGGGGTCTGGCCTTCGGCGGTGTGTCCGTGGGCCTCCAGACTTGGATGATCAAGACCGCTCCGCAGGCCGTGGAAGCCGCCTCCTCGCTGTGGGTGGCGGTGTTCAACCTGTCCATCGGTTTTGGCGCGCTGGCCGGCGGCGTCATCGTCGACACGCTCACTCTCCGGGGCGTGCTCTGGCTCGGTGGCGCCTGCGCCTTGCTCGCCGCCCTGGCGATCTGGACCGCCCGCGGCAACCGAGCCCTGCGATAACCCGATATCCGCTCGGGTCGCCTGGGCACCGGAGAAGGACCTCCAGTGCCCAGGCAGCCGTACTTCCAGAACAACAAGCCGAACAGGCGCCGGCTACGGCTGGTCGCCGAGGCTGAGGAGGAGGGTGCGGAGGGTTTCGGCCAGGGCGTCTTGTTCGTGCTGGTCGAGGGCGGCGAGGAGGCGGCGTTCGTTGTCGAGGTGGGCGGCGATGGCGCGGTCGATGAGGTCGCGGCCGGCGGG
Source organism: Actinomadura sp. NPDC000929 (assembly GCF_040492065.1). Lineage (NCBI taxonomy): Bacteria > Bacillati > Actinomycetota > Actinomycetes > Streptosporangiales > Thermomonosporaceae > Actinomadura > Actinomadura sp. NPDC000929. Next base: position 62,677 of record NZ_JBEUPA010000029.1, read on the forward strand.
GGTGAGGGCGACGAGGACGGTGCGGCGGTTGGCGGGGTCGAGGTCGCGCGTGACGTAGCCCTTGGCGACGAGCCGGTCCAGGCGGTTCGTGACGGCGCCCGAGGTCACCATGGAGGAGCGGGCCAGCACGCCCGCGGTGACGCCTTGGGGAGCGTCCGCGCGGCGGAGGGTGGCCAGGACGTCGAACTCGCCCCGTTCCAGCCCGAACTCGGCGAACAGGGCCTTGAGCTCGCGCTCGGCGATGCGGGTCAGCCGGGAGAGGCGGCCCAGGACCCGCATGGGGGACGCGTCGAGGTCGGGCCGGGCGCGAGCCCACTGCTCGACGATGAGGTCGACGGCGTCACGCTCCACGATTACCTCTCAACGTTAAACTGTTTGACATCAAGGTAGCATCCGGCCTACCGTCCTCAACGTTAAACACTTCAACGTTGAGAGGTTGCTTCATGCGACGTCGGACGATCTCTGCCGTGCTGGTGTTCGGGCTGGCCGCCGCGACCAGCGCGCCTGCCCGGGCGGCGGACGCCGGGGGCGGGACGGTGTACCCGACCACGATCCGGCTGCCGGACGGGTTCCAGCCCGAAGGCATCGCGATCGGCCCCGGGCCGGTCGCCTATGTCGGCTCCATGGCCGATGGGTCGGTCTACCGCGCCGACCTGCGCACGGGGGCCGGGGCCGTCCTCGGCCGGGGGCCGGGCACGCAGGCCCTCGGGCTCAAGAGCGACGGGCGCGGACGGCTGTTCGTGGCGGGCGGCACGGGTGGCGACGCCCGCGTCCTCGACGCCCGGACCGGACGGGTGCTGGCGTCCTACCGGCTGGCCACCGGCCCGTCGTTCGTCAACGACGTCATCATCACGCAGGGCGCCGCGTGGTTCACCGACTCCACCGACCCGGTGCTCTACAAGCTGCCGCTCGACGGTGGACGGCTCCCCGCCGCCGCGGTCCGGATCCCCCTGACCGGCGACCTGGTGTACCAGGGCAGTCCCGACAGTCCCGGCAGCGCGGGGTTCAACGCCAACGGCATCACCCCTACACCGGACGGGCGGGGACTGCTCGTGGTGCAGTCGAACACCGGCGGGCTGTTCCGCGTCGAGCCGACGGGCGAGACCCGCCGGGTGAACCTGCACGGCGAGTCGCTGCCGGAAGGCGACGGGCTGCTGCTGCGGGGCCGGACGCTGTACGCGGTGCAGAACCGGCTCAACACCGTGGCCGTCGTGCGACTGGACGCGGACGGGACCGACGGCCGCGTCGTTCGCCGGGTGACGGATGCCCGGCTCGCCCTGCCGACGACCGTGGCCGCCTTCGGCTCGCGGCTGTACCTCCCCAACATCCGGTTCTTCGCCACGGGACCGACGCCGGACGTCTCGTACGACGCGGTCGCCATCCCCCGTCCGTAGCCCGATTCGCGTTTTACCCGGAGGCGCGGGCGGGGTTGGAATGAGCCGGACATAACTTGAACAACACCGCACGCGGCGGCGGACATGGCGGCGGACAACCAGGGCAGATCGACCGGCGTCGGGCACCTAATGGAAAGGCGCCCGAATAGTCCATTTCTCTTGATCTGATGGGATACCTGGTTAATGTCGCGAATAGCTGCGGCGGTGGCGGCCGTCGTGGGCCTGCTGGTCGCCGTGATGTCCGGGCTCGCGCAGTCCGCCCCGAGCCCGTCTCCGAAGCCCACGCCTCCCGGTGCCGGGAAGAACGGCGAGGCGTGGGCCTGGACGCAGTTGGTGAACGGGACGAGCCACACGACCGAGGTCCGGTTCGCCACCACCGAGAAGCCCGCCGGGAACTGCCCCACCCTCCAGTACACCCTGGGAGGCAAGACGCAGACGGCGGTGCTGAGGAAGGTCAGCGATCCTTTCGTCACCGGCGGCGGGCTCCAGCAGTTCCCGACGACCTTCTGCGTGGCGCCGGTCCCCGACGGGGCGAGCAACGCGCTGATCGAGCCGTCCACGACCAATGCGGCCACCGTGCATCCGGGGAACCTCCAGCTTCCGCTGCCCGAGTGGCCCGTGAACGGGCGTCCCCGGAGCGTCGCGGTGATCGGTGACGCGGGGTGCGAGGTCGTCTCGCCCACGGTGGGCGCCCCGAAGAACCAGGACTGCCAGAAGAACTGGCCGCTGGAGCCGCTCTCCGTGCATGCGGCGGCGCAGTCCCGGCCGGACCTGGTCGTCCACGTCGGCGACTACGTGTACCGGGAGACGCCGGAAGGCGCGAACGACGCCACGCCGGGGTGCGATTCCCAGGGGCAGGCCGCCGACTGGAGCTGCCTTATCAAGGACTTCCTGCGGCCCGCGCAGGCCCTGCTCGCCGAGGCGCCGTTCATCTTCGCGCGGGGCAACCACGAGGTCTGCACGCCTCCGAAAGTGGGGCGGGGCGCCGAATGGTTCCGCTATTTCGCCGCGGTTCCGCAGAAGAACAACGAGTGCTTCTCACTGCCGCAGACGCAGGCCGAGCCCGTCCAGATCAATGCGGGCACGCTGCATTTCATCCTGTTCGACTCCAGCTCGGCGAGTGAGAGGAACAAGCCGGACAAGGCCCAGGCCGCCCAATACGCGAAATGGTTCGACGAAGTGAACGCCCTGGCAGCCAACCATCCGACGCACGACTACTTCCTGATCACCCACAAGCCGCTGTGGATGGTCAAACAGGCCTCGTCCACCGCCGTGACGTGGATCAACCCGACGCTGGCGAGCGCGGTCGGGCAGACGGCGAAGGGGGCGCTGGCCGGCAACATCGACCTGGTGATGTCCGGGCACGTGCACCTCTACCAGATGCTCGACTTCCTCAACAGCTCGCGTCCGCCGCAGCTGACCGTGGGCTCGTCCGGGACGACGCTCGACACGCCGCCGGACGACAGCAAGGTGATGGGCAAGACCGTCGACGGCGAGACCGTGCAGCACTCGGTCTCACGGGGCGTTCACGGCTACGCGCTGCTGCGCGACACGGGCGGCCAGTGGCATCTCACCTTCCACGGGGTCTCCGGTCAGGCGTGGCCGCTGGACTGCGCTCTGAGCACCGGGGCCACCAAGGAATTCGACTGCAAATAGGCGGCTTCATGGATGCAGGGCCGCGTCGGGCCGAGTTTCGGCGACGCGGGTGAAGCGGACGGTCAGGCCGTCGCGTTCGGGGGCGCAGCAGTAGGGGCCCGCGGCGGCCATGACGCCGGGAGGGAAGGGCGCCAGCCGGATCATCCGCCAGGGCTCGTCGCCGGCGCGGGCGCGGACGGTCACGGCGTCGCCCGAGCGGCTGGCGCGGATGGTCACCTCGCGGCCCTGCCACGGCACGGGCGCCGAGGACCAGTCGGACACGCCGTGGGTGACCACCGCGCCCAGCTGGAGGGCGCCGTCGCAGTACTCGGCGCCCGCCTTGATCCAGGTCGTCGCGGAGAGGCGGACGAGGAGGCCGGCCTGGTCGAACTGGTGGTCGTAGGCGGCGACGAAGGAGACCTCGATCGCGGCCTCGGGGCCGAACGGGGACAGCAGGGCGTGCCCGCTGTCGCGGTCGTAGCCGTAGGACGTCGTGCGCCAGAAGTCGCCGCCCCGCGCCGCGGTGACGACGAGGGCGGGGCCGTCGGGCGTCGCGGACGGCGGCGGGTTGAGCCATTCACCGGTGATCATAGGTCGGAAATCTACGTCAAGGGGGTGGAGTCAACCCCACCACCAGGGGTGGGTTTTACCTCCCATGATCGGGTAGCTGAACCCAGTGTCTCCGGAAATGTCAGACGCGAGGGTTGAGATGGACGGGGACGACCGGGCTGGGAGGCACGATGGTGAGCGGAGCGGCAGTGGGCGGGGCGGTGCGCGGCCGGATGCGGCCGCTGCTCACCGAGGTGGGGCTGCTGGCGGTCCTGTTCGCCTTCTACAAGTGGGGCCGGACGCTGATCGAGGGCGGCCCCGGGCAGGCGATGGCGAACGCGCACGGGCTGTGGCGGTTCGAGCGGGAATGGCTGCCGAGCGAGGTCGGATTCCAGCATTGGGCGCTCGGATGGGACCACGCGGCCTTCCTCGCCAATGTCTATTACGTGAGCGTCCATTTTCCCGGAACGGCGTTGCTGCTGATCTGGCTTTATGTGCGGCACAGGTCCGCCTATGCCAGGGTCCGCAACGAACTGGTGGCGCTGACGGCGGCCGGCCTCGTGGTGCACACGATGTTCCCGCTGGCGCCGCCCCGGCTGGCGGGGATCGGGGCCGTCGACACGATGCTGACCGTGGGGCCGTCGGCCTATCCGGCGGCGGCCGACGGGATCGCCAACCAGTACGCGGCCATGCCGTCCCTGCACATCGGGTGGGCGATCCTGGTGGCCGTGGCGGTACTGCGGGTGTCGCGGAGCCGGTGGCGGTGGGTCGTCGCGCTGCACGCGCCGCTCACGGTCCTCGTGGTGGTGGTGACGGCCAACCACTACTGGACGGACGGGATCGTCGCCGCGCTCCTGCTGGCCGGCGCCATGGCGCTGGTTTCCCTGGCCGGACGGATGCGGCAAGCTGTGGGTCATGCTGCCGACGCACACGAGTCCCGAGGTCCCGGACGTCCCCGTGGCGGTCCTGCCGATCGGGAGCCACGAGCAGCACGGCCCGTTCCTTCCCCTCGCGACGGACACGGTGATCGCGTGCACGATCGCGGCGGAGATCGCGAAGGCGTACCCGGTGCGGACGCTCCCGCCAGTGACGATCTCGTGCTCGCATGAGCACGCGGACTGGCCCGGGACGGTGAGCATCTCGGCGGCGACCCTGTACGCGGTGGTCAGGGACGTCGCCGAGTCGCTGCGCCGGGCCGGCGTCCCCAAGCTCGTGCTGGTCAACGGGCACGGGGGCAACTACGTGCTCGGCAACGTCGTGCAGGAGGCGCACGGCGACATGGCCCTGTTCCCCGCGATGGAGCACTGGGAGGCGGCGGAGAGGGCGTCCGGCGCGGAGACGTCCGCGGTCAGCGACATGCACGCCGGGGAGCTGGAGACCTCCATCCTGCTGCACGCCCATCCGGAGCTGGTCCGGGACGGGTACCGGACCGCCGACCATCTGGCCGACGACCGGCGGCACCTCCTGACGACGGGGATGGCGGCCTACACGACGTCGGGCGTGGTCGGGCGGCCGTCACTGGCCAGCGCCGACAAGGGCCGGGAGACGCTGCGGAGCTTCGTCGCGTCGTTCGGGGACGTCCTCGCGGTGCTTCAGCAGCAGGGCGGCCGCCCCGGGCAGGGACGCGACGAAGGTGAGAACCCCGTACACGACGGAGACGGTCAGGCCCTGCGCTGAGCCGAGCCCGGCCGCGCCGAACGCCAGGGCGAGCACGGCCTCGCGCGGGCCCCAGCCGCCGACGTTCACCGGCAGCACCATCACCAGGAGCGCCAGCAGGAGCAGCGGCAGGAGGGTGAGCAGCGGGGCCGTCGCGCCGGCGAGGCGGGCGGCGACCACGAACAGGGCCAGGTGACCGGCCAGCGCCGCGGCCGACAGGCCCACGATCGCGGGCCAGGCGCGCAGGGCGGCGCGCACGTCCGCGAACGCCGGCGCCAGCGCGCGGCGCCGCCACCGTGCGAGGACCAGCACCGCGGCCAGGACGGCTCCCGCCGGGACCAGGGCGGGCGCCAGCGCCGACACGAGCGCGGGGTGGGCGAGCAGCGCGGCGGCGCCCGCGGCGATCGCGACGCCCTGACCGGCGACGCGTTCGAGGAACACGGCCCGCACGCCGCGCGCGACATCGCCCGACCGGTTCCCGTGGCTCACCGCGCGGTGCACGTCCCCGAGCACGCCCGCGGGCAGCACGGCGTTGAGGAACTGGGACCGGTAGTAGTCCGCGACGGCTCCGCCCAACGGCAGGTGGAGGCCGAGCCGAAGCGCGACCAGCCGCCAGCGGGCCGCGCTGAGCACGGTGGTCAGCAGGCCCAGGGCGAGCGCCGCCGCCACGGCCCCGGCGTCCACGGCGTGGAGCGCGTCCACGAACGCGTCCGTGCTGTGCCACCACAGGAGCGCGGCGAGGATGCCCAGCCCGGCGAGCGGGCGCAGCCAGGGCAGGAACTTCGTCACGGGGCGCTCCCGGGGAGGACGAGGAGGTCGACGTGGTGGACCTCGGCGGTGAGGCGCCCGGCGGCGCACTCGGTGAGGCGGCGGCCGAGGTAGTCCTCGGCGAAGGGGGCCAGGTCGGGCCGCTGCTCGACGGCGGCGGCGACCCAGCCGCGCAGCCACTGCGCGGTCAGCGCGGCCTGGCCGGGGCCGAGCCGCCACGGGCTCGGGCGCGCCTGGACCGACGCGCCGCGGCGGCCGAACGCCCGGGTCGCGGCGGCGACGGCGTCG